>JACZTQ010000375.1 GCA_022573605.1 Pseudomonadota bacterium
GCAAGGACCGCCGCGCGATCGGCTATTGAGGGGGAGGACCCCGCTGTCGCCCCCCCTCTCCCTCTGGGAGAGGGGTCGGGGGAGAGGGCTTGGGCGCGGCGCGGCCGGTACGAAGTCGGCAATGGCCGCTGGTATAAGGGAACGCCAAATGGACCGCATCGCCATCCTGATGCCCGGCGACATGGGCCACGCCGTCGGCCGGGCGCTGCGCCAGCACGGCCACGCGGTGACGACCTGCCTCGCGGGCCGCAGCGCGCGGAGCCGCGGGCTGGCGGAGAGGGCCGGGATGCGCGACGCCGCCACCCTCGAGGCGCTGGTCGCCGGGGCCGACCTGATCCTCTCGATCCTGCCCCCCGCCGCCGCCGCCGCCCAGGCCGGGGCGGTGGCCGCCGCGATGGCAGCGAGCGGCGCGCGCCCGGTCTATGCCGATTGCAACGCGGTCTCGCCGATGACCGCGCGCAAGATCGGCGCGGTGATCGCCGCCGCCGGGGCGCCGTTCATCGACTGCGGCATCATCGGGGCCGCCCCCGGCAAGGGCAATCCGCCCCGCTTTCACGTCTCGGGCCCCGACACGGCTGCGATGGAACGGCTCGACGGCAAGGGGATTGCCGTGATCCCCATGGGTCCCGAGATCGGCCGCGCCTCGGCCCTGAAGATGGTCTATGCCGGGCTGACCAAGGGCGCCATGACGCTGCACACCGCGATGCTGCTGGCGGCCTGGCAACTCGGCATCTACGACGAGGCGCTGGCCGAATACGCCGACAGCCAGCCGGGCGCGCTCAAGGCGATGCGGGGCCGGGTGCCGGGGCTCCCGGCCGATGCCGGGCGCTGGATCGGCGAGATGGAGGAGATCGCCGCGACCCTGGCCGGCGTCGGCGTCACGCCCGCCTTCCACGACGGCGCGGCGGAGATCTGCCGGGTGCTCGAGCGCACCCCCTTCGCCGCCGAGACCCGCGAGACGCTGGACCGCTCGCGCACCCTCGACCAGGCGATCCCGGTCTATGCGAAGTATCTGAAGGGGGACGGCGACTGACCCACCATTTACGGCCCCCCTCGCCAACCCCGCGCAACGCAATCCCCTCCCCACGCCGGGGCTAGGGAGGGGGGCCGGGTGAATACCCGCGCGCCCTCACCTTCCCCTGATCCTCGGATCCAGCGCATCCCTCAACCCGTCGCCCATGAAATTCACGCTGAGCACGGTCAGCGAGATCGCCAGCCCGGGCCAGACCACCCGGGCGGGCGTCAGGGTCAGGAAATCCTTGCCGTCGAACAGCAGCCGCCCCCAGGTCGGGAAATCCGACGGGAACCCGAGGCCGAGGAAGGAGAGCGCCGATTCGGTGATGATCGCATTGGCCAGCCCCAGGGTCGCCGACACCATGATCGGGCTCAGCACGTTGGGCAGGATGTGCCGGGTGATCACCCGGCGCTCGCGGGTCCCGATCGAGCGCGCGGCGAGGACGAACTCGCGCTCCTTCAGCGCCAGCACGTCGCCGCGCACGATCCGCGCCGTCTGCATCCACGAGGTGATGCCGATGACGAACACGATCAGCAGGAAAATGCCGGTCTCGGGCCCGAAGGCGCGCCGCAGGGTGTCGCGGAACAGCATGATGATGACGAGGAGCAGCGGCAACAGCGGCAGCGCCAGAAAGAGATCGGTGAGGCGCATCAGCGGCCCGTCGAGCCAGCGGAAGAACCCGGACAGCACGCCGATCAGGGTGCCGACCAGCAGGGAGAGCCCCATCGCGGTAAAGCCCACCGCCATGCTGACCCGCCCGCCCGCCAGCACCTGCGCCAGCATGTCCCGGCCCAGGTTGTCGGTGCCGAAGGGATGCGCCCAGCTCGGCTCCATATTCTTCGACCGGTAGTCCAGGTAGGTCGGATCGACGGTGTGGAGATAGGGCCCGAGGGTCACCGCCAGCACGATCAGGGTGAACACGGTGGCCCCGGCCAGCGCGCCCCGGTGGGTGCGGAACTGGGCCCAAACGTCGTACCAGAGCGAACGGTGCGGCTTCAGCGCCGCCATTTCGGTGTTGGGGGCGTCAGTCATAGCGGATCCTCGGGTCGAGCATGCCGTAGATCAGGTCGGCGATCAGGTTGAAGCCGACGATCAGCACCGCGAAGATGAAGGTCAGGGTCTGCACCAGGGGAATGTCGGCGCCCTCGATGCCGACGATCAGCAGCGCCCCGAGCCCGTTCACCCGGAAGATCTGCTCGGTGATGATGGCGCCGCCGAAGACCTGCGGCACCCCGAGCGCGATCACCGTGACCACCGGGATCAGGCTGTTGCGCAGCACGTGGACCATCACCACCGTGTGCTCCTTCATGCCCTTGGCGCGCGCCGTGCGGACATAGTCCTGGTTCAGGTTGTCGAGCATCGAGGAGCGCATGAAGCGGCTGATCTGGGCCGCGTTGAACAGCGCCAGCACCATCACCGGCATGGCCATCTGCTTGACCTGGAAAATAAAGCTCCCCCAATCGGTCACCTTGTGGGTGGTGTCGTAGATCATCGGCAGCCATTGCAGCTTGACGCTGAAGATCACGATCAGCACCAGCCCGGTGAAGAAGGTCGGCACCGAGAACCCGATCATCGAGAACAGCGTGCCGGCCTGGTCGATCCAGGAATACTGCCGGTAGGCCGAGATCACCCCGA
>JACZTQ010000067.1 GCA_022573605.1 Pseudomonadota bacterium
GCGTCCAGCGCCGGCTCGAAGCGGCGCTCCAGGGCCCAGCCTTGGGCGAACTCGGCCATGCCCGGATAGACCCCGGCGCGCATCCCCGCGAGCCAGGCGGCGCCGAGCGCGGTGGTCTCCCGCACAACCGGCCGGTCGACCGGCGCGCCGATGATGCCGGCCAGGAACTGCATGGTCCAGTCGCTTGTCGTCATGCCGCCATCGACCCGCAGGATGGTGTCGGAGGCGCCCGGCCAGTCGCCCTTCATCGCCTCCAGCAGGTCGCGGGTCTGGTAGCCGACGCTCTCCAGCGCGGCCCGGGCGATCTCGGCCGGGCCGGTGGCGCGGGTCAGGCCATAGATGGCGCCGCGGCACTCCGCATCCCAATAGGGCGCGCCGAGGCCGACGAAGGCCGGCACCAGGTAGACCTGCTGCGCCGGGTCGGCCTGCTCGGCCAGCGTCTGGGTCTCGGCCGCGTCGGCGATGATCCCCAGCCCGTCGCGCAGCCATTGCACCACCGCCCCGGCGATGAAGATCGAGCCCTCCAGGGCATAGGTCGGCTTGCCGTCGAGCTGGTAGGCGATGGTGGTCAGCAGCCGGTTGGTCGAGGTCACCGGCGTATCGCCGGTGTTCAGCAGCGCGAAGCAGCCGGTGCCGTAGGTGGATTTCATCATGCCCGGCGTGAAGCAGGCCTGCCCCACCGTCGCCGCCTGCTGGTCGCCGGCGACGCCGAGGATGGGGATTTCGCGGCCGAACAGGCCGGCCTCGGTGACGCCGTAATCGGCGGCGCAATCGCGGACCTCGGGCAGCATCGCCATCGGCACCCCCAGCAGGGCGCAGAGATCGGCGTCCCAGCACCCCTCGCGGATGTTGTAGAGCATGGTGCGCGAGGCGTTGGTGGCGTCGGTGGCGTGGACGGCGCCCCCGGTCAGGCGCCAGATCAGGTAGCTGTCGACGGTGCCGAACAGCAGCTCGCCGCGCTCGGCGCGGGCCCGCGCGCCGTCGACATGGTCGAGGATCCAGGCCGCCTTGGTGCCGGAGAAATAGGGGTCGAGCAGCAGGCCGGTCTTCTCGGTCACGCCGGGCTCGTGCCCCTCGTCGCGCAGCCGGGCGCAGGTGGCGGCGGTGCGGCGGTCCTGCCAGACGATGGCGTTGTGGACCGCCCTTCCGCTGGCCTGGTCCCAGACGATGGTGGTCTCGCGCTGGTTGGTGATGCCGATGGCGGCGATCCGGGCGGCGCCGGTCCCGGCCCGTTCGATCGCCTCGCGGCAGGTGGCGACGGTGCTCGACCAGAGGTCCTCGGGGTCGTGCTCGACCCAGCCGGGGGCGGGGAAATGCTGGGCGAACTCCTGCTGGCCGGTGGCGACGATCTCGCGGCTTTCGCCGAACAGGATCGCCCGGCTCGAGGTGGTGCCCTGATCGATGGCGAGGATCTGGCTGGTCATGCGTTTCCCTCGTGGCAACCGGGTGCGATACCTCCCGGCATGGCTGCCATGAGTGGTAGACGAGATCGGCGCCGTTGGCCAAGGCCGAATCCGCCGGTCTCGCGGCAGGCTCATGCGACCACGTTAGCCGGCCCCCTGAATCGGAAGGAAGACCATGACCGTCCGGACCGTCCCGGCCAGCCCCACCGACGGGCAACAGCCGGGCGCCTCCGGTTTGCGCCGCAAGACGCGCGAGTTCATCCTGCCGGGCGGTCGACCGGGTGGCGGCGCGGACGCAATCGCCGATCTCGGGAGCCGGGTGTGCAAGAGCGCGGCGTCCAGGTTTGGACAGGGGATTAAGTTGTTGAATATAAGGATTTCTCAAAAGTTACTGTCGCGTGACCAGACCTGCCCTATTTTTCGGATTTCGTTCAAATTCAGGAACTTGACCCCCATTTCAGGCCTGAAGCCCTGCTCTTTCACATCGCGAAGCCGCCCGGCCGGGCGGTGATGGTTGGCTGCGGCGCCGCGTCGATCGAGGCGGCGCGCGGCGCCGCCGCCCCGGTGTTGCACCGCCGCGTTGCACCCCGCTGTCGCGCAAGGCCGGCAAACCGGCTATGATCGCGCCCGGGCAATTGCGCCGCCGCTGCTGCTTCGGGGGATGACCGTTCATGCGTCCAGGCGATCTCGCCGTTCCGACCGGCCGGTGCGGCGCGCGCTGCCGGGCGGCTCTCCTGGTCTCGCTCGCGCCGTGGCTCCCGGTCCCGGCAAGCGCGGGGACATGCGACTACACCGGCTTCGACCAGCCCTGCCTGGTCCAGGAAGGTGTCTACCGGGTGCTGATCCCGGAAGGCGACGGCCCGTTCCCGGTGATGGTCTATCTCTACGGCTCGGGCGGCCAGAGCGCGTCCATCACCAGCCATCCGCTGTTCAACGCCGCGGTGGTCCAGCGCGGCTATGCGCTGATCGTCCCGGCGGCGCTCGACATGGAATACCGCCGTGGCGTCTACAGCACCGGCTGGTCGCTGAGGCACGAGCCCCGCGCGGGCCGCGACGAGGTTCTGTTCCTCGGCCGGGTGATCGACGACGTCGGGCGCCGGTTCCCGATCGACCGCGACCGGGTGCTGCTGGCCGGCCAGTCCCGCGGCGCCTTCCTGATCTGGGAGATCGCCTGCCACGAGCCGGAAATGGCCACCGCCTTCGCGGCCCATGCCGGGGGTTATCTCGGCGAGATGCCGGAGGAATGCGAACGCCCGGTGCGGTTTCTGCACAGTCACGGCCTCAACGACCCGATCATACCCTTCGCCGGGGAGCCCGTGGTCTCCGGCGGCATCGCCATGACCACGCTGGAGCGCAGCCTCGACACCCTCGCCCGGACCAATCGCTGCCGCGACGCGGAGCCCGAGCAGGCCGGCTCGAGGCTGGGCCTGCGGCGCACACACTGGAGCGGATGCGCGCCCGGCGCCTCGCTCGATCTGATGCTGCATGACGGCGGCCATGTCATGCCGGTGGACTGGTTCCGCGCCGTGCTCGACTGGTTCGAGGAGCCGTCGGAAGCGGCGCCGGAGGTGGCGCCGCTGACCCGTTTGCCCGGCGCCCGCGCGCCGGGGCGGTTCAAGAGCGTGCCCTCGACCAGCCCCGCCCTGACCATTGCCAAGCCGGGCGCCGGGCGCCGCCTTCAGGCCCCGGCGCCGTCCAAAAAGGACTCCCAGTAGGGCGGCGGCGCGATCCGGGCGGACACGAAATCGATCACCGCCCGGGCCCGGGCGGTGAGGTGCCGGGTCTGCGGCCAGACCGTGTAGATGGCGATCTCGGGCCAGCGGAAATCGCCCAGAATCACCACCAGATGCCCCCGCGCCACCGCCTCGTGAACCAGGAAACTCGGTTGCAGCACCCCCCTTGCCCGGCGATCGCCGCCTCCCCCACCCCCTGACGCCGCCACGCGCTCTGCGCGGGCGGCGTATTTCCACCGTCCATCGAAGCTTGGCCGCACGGCCCTCCCCCCCGGCCCCCTCCCCCAAGGAGGGGGAGAGGCACCGGCAGCGCCGATTTCGCCCCCCACTCCCCCTGGGCTTCGCAGGGGACCGTGGCCGCAGATGCGGCCGCGTAAGCCCCGGAGAAGGGGACGGGGGGGAGGCTTGCGACGGCCCCGACGGTCGCGGCGCCCGGGGCATAAAACACCAAAGGCCGGCCCCGCGGGACCGGCCTTGCCCACCCGTGGTGGCGTCCTCAGCCCATCCGGTTGGTCGGATTGCCGATGATGTCCATGAATTCCTTGCGGGTCCGGTGATCCTCGCGGAAGGCGCCCAGCATGGTCGAGGTCACCATGCTGACCCCGTGCTTGTTGACGCCGCGGGTCGACATGCAGTGATGCTCGGCCTCCATCACCACGGCGACGCCTTCCGGCTTCAGCACCGTCATCAGGGTGTTGGCGATCTGCGCCGTCATCTTCTCCTGCACCTGCAACCGCTTGGCATAGGCATCGACCAGACGCGCCAGCTTGGAGATGCCGACCACGCGGTCGGTCGGGAGATAGCCGACATGGGCCACCCCGATGATCGGGGCCAGGTGATGCTCGCAGAAGCTCTCGAAGCGGATGTCGCGCAGCACCACCATCTCGTCGTAGCCCTCGACCTCCTCGAAGGTCCGTTGCAGCATCGCCACCGGGTCCTCCTCGTAGCCGCGGAACCACTGGCGATAGGCGCGCACCACCCGGCCGGGGGTGTCCAGCAGGCCCTCGCGCTCCGGGTCGTCGCCGGCCCAGCGCAGCAGGGTGCGCACCGCCTGCTCGGCCTCGGCGGTGGTCGGGCGTTCGATCGGGCGGGCTTCGGGCTCGATCAGGACCAACGGGTCGATCTTGTTCATGGATTACCTCACAACTCCTGCCGACTACGCGTCGCGCCCCCATAACACGAAGTTTTCATTCAGGCCTAACTCGACACAGTAACAGACGAAGAGGGTTAACGGGAGGTTAAGAACCATTACCAAATGGTGAATTAGTGCGGCATCACACCGCCGCCAGCGCCGAGTCCAGATCCTCGCGCAGATCTTCCGGGTCCTCCAGCCCGACCGAGAGGCGCACCAGGCCGGGGGTGATTCCCAGCCCGAGGCGCGCCTCCTCGGTCAGGCGCTGGTGGGTCGTCGTGGTGGGATGGGTCACCAGGCTCTTGGCGTCGCCCAGATTGTTCGAGATCCGGATCAGCCGCAGCGCGTTGAGGAAGCGGAAGGCGCCGGCCTGACCGTCCGCGATCTCGAGCGCCAGCATGGTGCCCGGGCGCTCCATCTGGGCCGCCGCCAGGTCGTGCTGGGGATGGCTCGCCAGGCCGGGATAGATCACCTGGCTCAAGCCCGCCGCGCCATCCAGCCAGCGCACCAGCGCCTCGGCCCCGTCGGTCTGGGCGTGGGCCCGCAGCGCCAGGGTCTCCAGCCCCTTCAGCATCACCCAGGCGTTGAACGGGCTCAGCGCCGGGCCGGTATGCTTGACGTAAGGCTCGAATTCGTCGCGGATGAAGCGCTCGGTTCCCAGCACCACGCCGCCCAGGCAGCGACCCTGCCCGTCGATATGCTTGGTCGCCGAATAGACCACGATGTCGGCGCCCAGTTCCAGCGGGCGCTGGAACATCGGGGTGGCGAAGACATTATCGACCACCAGGGTTGCCCCCACCGAATGGACGATCCCGGCCACCGCCGCCAGATCGATGATCTCCAGCGTCGGGTTCGACGGCGTCTCCAGGAAGCAGGTCCTGGTCTCGGGCCGCACGGCGCCCTGCCACTGGGTCAGGTCGGTGCCATCGACCATGGTGACGGCGATGCCGAAACGCGGCAGCAGGGTCTCGATGATATAGCTGCACGAGCCGAACAGCGCACGCGCCGACACCACGTGGTCGCCGGCCTTGAGCTGACACATCAGCGCCGCGTTGACCGCCGCCATGCCGCTGGCGGTGGCAAATGCCGCCTCGGCCTCCTCCAGCGCGGCGATCCGGTCCTCGAACATCGCCACCGTCGGGTTGCCGTAGCGGGCGTAGATGAAGCCCTCCTCGCCCTCGGGCAGATCGCCCTTGAAGCGGGCCGCGGCGGCCTCGGCGTCCGGGTAGACGAAGCCCTGGGTCAGGTAGATCGCCTCGGAGGTCTCGCCGAAACGGCTGCGGCGCTGGCCGGCGTGGATCAGGCGCGTACGGGGACGGTAGCGACGGGTGCTGGTATCGTTCATGCGCTCTGCCGGGGAATATGCCCGGTCCTTCGACTAATCATGGACCGGAACGGAAGGGCCATCTTTGCTGGCCACGACCTCTTTAGCGGATTTTTTTACGTGGTCCGCAAGCCGGCCCGACAAATCACCACGTCTGTCGCCATTACGCTTTTTGGCGCGGCGCGTCAATTCAACGATTGCCAGGAGCAATGCGCAGGTCAAGCCGATTTGCACGGACGCACAGGCAATTATAGGATATCCCATCTCATCCATGCATTTTCGGCACTTAGCCTTGGAGAGGAAACGCGACATGGCTGCAAGCGATCCGGCCTACCCCGCCAAGACCCGGGAGATGCACAGCCACCATTTCGACTCGACGATCTGGAACGATTTCGGCTTTCGCGACGACGACATCATCATCTCGACCTACGCCAAGGCCGGCACCACCTGGGTGCAACAGATCGTCAGCCAGTTGATCTTCGGCGGCGCCGAGGGCCTGGCGGTGGCCGAGATGTCGCCCTGGCTCGACCTGCGGGTGCCGCCCAAGGCGGTCAAGCTGCCGGCGGTCGAGGCCCAGACCCACCGGCGGTTCATCAAGACCCACCTGCCGGTCGATGCCCTGGTGTTCTCGCCCAAGGCCAAATACCTCTATATCGCCCGCGACGGGCGCGACGTGGTGTGGAGCATGTACAACCACCACGCCAACGCCAACGCGCTGTGGTACGAGGCGCTGAACGACACCCCGGGCCGGGTCGGGCCGCCGATCGGGCCGCCGCCGGACTCGGTGCTGCAATATTTCGACGACTGGCTGGCGCGCGACGGCCACCCGTTCTGGCCGTTCTGGGAGAACCTCCGTTCGTGGTGGGCCATCCGCCACCTGCCCAATGTGATGATGCTGCATTTCGGGCAACTGAAGGCCGACATGCCGGGCCAGATCCGCCGCATCGCCGCTTTCCTCGACACCCCCATCGACGCGGCGGCGTGGCCGGCGATCCTGGAGCATTGCAGCTTCGACTACATGAAGGCCAACGCCAGCGCCAGCGTGCCCTTGGGCGGCGCCTTCTGGGAGGGCGGCGCCCGGACCTTCATCCACAAGGGGGTCAACGGACGCTGGCGCGACCTGCTCGGCCCGGCCCAATCCGCCGCCTACGAAGCCCGCGCCCTGGCCGAGCTGGGCGCGGATTGCGCCCGCTGGCTGGCGACCGGCGAGGGCGGCTGACCGGCCCCCCTTGCCATTCGCGGATATCCGCTACATTCAGGGGCTCCCCCGCAGCCGCTTGCAAGGAGCCCCGTCATGCCCGCACCGATCGACCTCTACTACTGGCCCACCCCGAACGGCTACAAGATCTCCATCGCGCTGGAGGAGATGGGCCTGCCCTACCAGGTCAAATGGGTCGAGATCGGCCGCGGCGACCAGTTCAAGCCCGCGTTCCTCGCCATCAGCCCCAACAACCGGATGCCGGCCATTGTCGATCCGGAGGGGCCGGACGGCGAGCCGGTCTCGATCTTCGAATCCGGCGCCATCCTGCAATATCTCGCCCGCAAGACCGGGAAATTTTGCGGCGCCAACCAGCGCGAGCGCATCGAGATCGACCAGTGGCTGTTCTGGCAGGTCGGCGGGCTCGGCCCGATGGCCGGCCAGGCGCACCACTTCCTCAACTACGCCCCGGAGCGGATCGACTACGCCCGCCGGCGCTATTCCGACGAGGTCAACCGGCTCTACGGGGTGCTGGAGCGCCGCCTCGCCGATCGCGACTTCGTCGCCGGCCCGTATTCCATCGCCGACATGGCGATCTGGTCCTGGGCCCGGGGCTGGGAAAATCAGAACCAGGACATCGCCGAGTTCCCGAACATGAAAGCCTGGCTCGACCGCATCTGGGACCGTCCCGCGGTCAAGACCGGCTGGGCGCTCGGTCAGGACAAACGCCGCAACCTCGCCACCGACAAGGAAGCGCAGGCGATCCTGTTCGGCCAGCGGGCGCGCTGAGCGGGGATCGGCGCCGCCAGCACAAAGACAAAAAATGGGCGCCGGGGGAGAGAGACCCGGCGCCCAGTATGAGAGGTATCACAGAGTACACACGTGACAGTCTTCGGTGGCGCCCGGGCCGGGGTGTCGGTGGTTCCGATCCGGCCGCCTCCAGGGACGAATCATCGATATCCGACTCGCGCCAGGCACCGCTGTGATGATTGTCAGAGGGGCGTTCGCCGGGAGCGATTTTTACCCTGATGGAGTCAGGCTGGACGCTTTATCCCGTTGTTTTCACGAAATTTCCGAGTCGCTAGAGCAATTTCCACTCAGGCAGAACCACGTCATGCTCGTACCCGACACACTGCTGTCCGGTTTAAATCCGCCGTCCCGTGATAACGCGCTGATACACCGCAAATTTCGATCAATTTGCGCGATCCGGACACCCTTCCCACCGTCGTTGCCGGGCTTGTCTCGACCGAATCGTGGATACTGGTGTTGCGCGCGGGGACATGTCCCCGCGCGCCGAAGGGTGGGAGGCCGTTTACCGGGCTGGCCCATATGAGGCCGAGGTCAAGCATGGCCCCACCCCTTCGATAGTCCCCGAACAGTTGAGAGGGGCGCTCGCGCGACCCCGTAGTACAAAGCCTGCCCCGGACCCGATCCGGGGCCAGGGAGAACTATCATGGCACAGATCCAGCCCTCTGTCGGCATCGACATCTCGAAGGATCGTCTCGACATCCACATCCACCCCACCGGCGAGGCGTTCTCGCTGGCTTATGACCGGGCCGGGCTGCGGGAGCTGCTGGCGCGCCCGGACCTGAAGCGGGCCGTCATCGGTTGTGAGGGTGAGGCGGACCGTGGCCGCTGTGCGGCCGCGTAAGCCGCCGAACGGCGGCTACGAGGAGCGCCTGCTGGTCGCGCTCACGGAAGCGGGCCGCCCGGCGCTCTGCCTGCATCCCGCCGATATCCGCGCCTTCGCCCGGCTCAAGGGGCGCCGCGCCAAGCCTGTCCTCGGCCCGATCGGGGAACCGACCGGCTCGACGCCCGCGCCATCGCCGAGGCCCTGCCCATCGTCGCCGCCGACCGCATGCCGCTCCGGCGCACCAAGGAACAGAGCGAACTCAGGGAGTTGCCGACCATCAGGCACACCCTGGTGGCGGCGATCCAGGTGCTGAAGGGCCATCTCGCCCGGATGTCGGCACGCTCGGCGCGCGCGGTTCTGACGGCGATGCTGGCGGCCCACCAGCGCCAGATCAAGACCCTCGAGCGCACCATCGCGGAGCGCCTCTCGGCGGATCGCAAGGCACACCGCATACGGACCGCCCCCGGCGCCGGGCCGGTGCTGGCGGCCGAGATCATCGCCTTCATGCCCGAACTCGGCGCCCTCTCCAGCCGCCAAGCCGCCAGCCTGACCGGGGTCGCGCCGCACCCCAGACAATCGGGCCGATCCAACCGCAAGGGACGCTGCCAGGCCGGGCGCGCCAGGGCCCGGCGCGTGCTCTACATGGCGATCATCAGCATCATCAAAGCCAAGATGGCGCCGCTCTATCCCTTCTACAAACGTCTCCGCGAAGCCGGGAAGCCGGCCAAGGTCGCCATCGTGGCGGCCATGCGAAAATTCATCATCATGCTCAATGCAATGCTCAAAACACAGACCGACTGGAGCCCGAAAATGCCCGCTTGAAATCCACAGTTGCTTGACCCGGTGATCCAGTAGGCGCTGGTTTCGGGTAATTTTCTGCGGTAACCCGGATCGCGCCGAAGCGGATTCTGGATCACCGGGTCAAGCCCGGTGATGACGGCGAGAGTCGCGTCCAGCGTCCGGAAATTGACCAATAATCGCGATGCACCAGAGCGTTACGGGTGGGCAGCAGAATTAAACCGGACAGCAGTGGGCCAAGCCCGGCAATGACAAGGTTGTGGATGAGTCACGCTTCGCGCAACTTGGTGTAAGAGCCCTGCTCAGCGGGCGTTGGTATCACGGGCCGCGCCGCACCCGGCGCGCCCGACCGTTCGCCGCCACAAGCTCGGCAAAGACCGGATAGCGCGGCAGAACGGCCGCCAGGAAGCGGAAGATCACCCGCCTTGCGGCGCCGCGGTCGAAGGCGTCGCTGTGCAGGAAATAATCCGCCCACATGCCCTCCAGCAGGGCGATGGCGCCGTGCGTCAGGTCCCGCACCTCGGGCGATCGCGCATCGGCGCCGAGCAATTCGGCGCAGGCGGCGCCGTAGATCTGCCGCAGCCGGCGGTCGCGGGTGTCCGAGTATGCCATGAACGCATTGTGCGACCGCGCCTCGCCCCGGAATGCGTACCAGATCGCGATGCTGCGCGGGTTCAGGATTTCCTCGCCGAGATCGGCCTCGATCAACGCGATCAGCCGCTGCTCCGGCGTGCCGGACGCCTCGGAGGCGAAACGCAGCAGATGCTCGAAATAGCTGTCGGCAAGACTGCGGGCGGCCTCGAGAAACAAATGTTCCTTGTTGTCGAAGTGCAGATGGATCATGCCGCGCGACAGCGCGCTCTTGGCGACGATGCGCGACACCGAGGTTCCGGCGATGCCGGCCTCGGCGATGCTGTCGAGCGTCGCCTCGATCAGCGCCTTGCGGCTGCGCGCCTTCGAGGCCGCGCGTTTGCCGGGCGCGGGGGTTTGGGTTCTCGCGGACAGTTCCATTGGCGGCTCATCGATCGCTGGCGGCGTCGCACCGGGTCACGGGTCGGATATTAGCTTGACAATGAATGAACGTCCATTCAAAAATGGACGGCAAAGCTCTCGCGCGCAAAGAACCGAACTCCGGGGTTCGCCGCTCCCGCCTGGATGCCGCCCCGCCAATGTCCGTTCCAGGAGCAGCCGATGCCAATCGCCGACGACAGGTCCAACACCGGCGCGGCCAAAACTGCGGCGACCGGCAGACGGTCGCGCGGCAAGGGCGCCGGGCGCCAGGGGCGCCTTGCCCAGCGTGCCAGCAAAGCCCCCGCCCAGGCGGTCTGGCCCGGTCTGCCCGGCGGCCGGTTCAAGCCGCTGAGCGAGACATGGGCAATCTGCACCGGGGCGCGCTCGAGATCCTCGCCACCACCGGCGTTGCCGAGGCGACGCGGGAACTGCTCGACATCGTGCTGCCCAAGGGCTGCACCCTCAACCGGCACGGCAGGCTATGCTTCCCGGTGGCGCTGATGGAGGAGATCATCGCCGGCGCGGCGAACGGGTATGTTGTCCATGCCCGCGGCGGCAGGGCGGGCAGTGGCGATATCCACTGCGACGGCACCAAGGTGCACTTCTCGACCGCCGGCTCGGCCGTCACCACCCTGGACGCGCAAACCCGCAGCTACCGCGCCTCGACCATTCTCGACGTCTATGACTTTACCCGCCTGACCGACACGCTCGAGCACATTCACATGTGCGGCGACACGGTCGTCGCGACCGATCTCACGGTCGATTTCGAGCACGACATGAATGTGGCCTATGCGCTGATGGCGGGCACCGAGAAGCCCTTGTGCATGTCGTTCCGCAGCCGCGACTTCATCGCCCCGGCGATCGAGATGTTCGACCTGGCGCTCGGGGGCGAGGGGCGCTTCGTCCAGAGACCGTTCTGCATCTTCGGCGGCTGCCCGATCGTCTCGCCGCTGAAATTCGGCCAGGACAACCTCGAGGTGATGATCGAGACCAGCCGTCTCGGCCTGGTCAGCGACATCGCCGTGGCGCCGCAGAGCGGGGCCACCGCGCCTGCCCCGCTGGCCGGAATCGTGGTCCAGGTGATCGCCGAAACGCTGGCCTGCCTGGCGGTGGTCAATCTGATCCGGCCGGGCTGCCCGATGACCTTCGCGGCCTGGCCCTTCATCACCGACCTGCGCACCGGATCATTCAGCGGCGGCGGCGGCGAACAGGCGCTGCTGGCCGCGGCCGCGGTCCAGATGGGCAAGTTCTACAACCTTCCCAACAGCGTCGGCGCGGGCATGACGGACTCGAAGATCCCCGACGCCCAGTCCGGTTTCGAAAAGGGCTTGAGTCTGGCGCTCGCGGCGCTGAGCGGCTGCAACCGCGTGCTGGAGGCCGGGGGCATGATGGGCAGCCTGATGGGGTGCAGCTTCGAATCGCTGGTGATCGACAACGAGGCGCTCGGCATGATCCTGCGCACGGTGCGCGGCATCGAGGTTTCCGACGAGACCCTGTCGCTGGAGGTGATCGGGAAATTTGCCGTCGATCCGGGTCATTTCCTCGGCAGCGGGCAGACCCTGGAATACATGGAGTCGGAATATCTCTATCCGGCCCTGATGGACCGGACGCCGCCCGGGGCGTGGGAGAACGAGGGCTCGAGGGATATTTTCGAGCGCAGCCGCGAGACCAGCCGGAAGGTGCTTCGCTCGCACTACCCGAACTATCCGGGCGCATCGGTCGACAAGGCGGTGCGCGAGCGTTTTCCGATCAGGATCGCGCCCTCCGACATGTCCGCTTCGTGCGGTCGCTGGTAGGGTGCGATCGATCGGGCGCGATTGCGCCGTCGCGTTCCAGATCACCGGTAGTGATTTCGAGCTGCTGGCGCCCAGAAACGAAAACCTCCCCGATAGCAAACCGAGAGATTCCCGCCGGCGCGGGAATGACGCCGGGGCTGTGTGCGCCCCTCCCCTTTGGGCGAGAGAGATGCGGGGGCGGCGCGCAGCGACGCCCCCAACCCCCTGCTACGCTTCGATGCGCTCGACCCTGGCGGCGGTGCGCTTGTAGGCCGGGGTCTGCGAGGCCTTGTCGAAGGTGCCGGCGATCAG
>JACZTQ010000376.1 GCA_022573605.1 Pseudomonadota bacterium
CGCATTTCGCCTGCCGCCGGTCCAGCCGTCAACAGTGAAATCAGCCGTGGCCGGTAGATGGCTGGTTCTCCGAACCCGCCAGCCATGTTTGCAACAAAACGGTGGGTCGAAACGACCCACCCTGCGGGCCTTAATTGAGTCGGAAATGTGGCGGCAGCGGTCGCCGTATGGTGGAATCCAGCGCCGCCGGGTCGGGCGGAGCGTGTTTTGTGTCGGACCGCGCTGGCCCCGCCATGAAAGGTCAACCAATTGGATTCAAACGCAGAGTCGCGACAGACCGGCAGCGCGGCGGCGTTGCTGCGTGTGCCCACGAACACCGCACTTGCGTTCCGCACGAAAAATGGCGAAAATGAGGCCAACGCCGATCGCCCGGGCCGACAATCCGCCCGGACCGCGAACGGCCCGCCGGGTTGGGGTGCTGTCCCCGCGATTGCTTGCAAATCCCGGCTGGTTCCCGAGTTGCGATGGTACCTCGATATCGGAAGGCGGGCGCCGTGCCGGGTGCCCGCAAGGGAGGAACCACTCATGGCGCTCGATCAATCCGTGCGATCCGACCCGGCGCCGGCCTTCGGCGCAACGCTGCCGATGACGGCGCTGCCGCGCTTCTCCGGCCTGGAGCTGCTGGCCGCGGTCAACAAGATACTGCAGGGCGCCGGCGTCACGGCGACGCTGGAGCCCGAGCTCACCACCTTCGATGCGAGCCCCGGGGAGCGGGTCTGGAACCGGCCCAAGGCGCCGCCGCGGATCGGCCTGTCGGTGAACGGGGTCACCATATTGGTCGAGGGCCACGACCGCCCGGCCTTCCGGCCCTCCGAGCTGGCGCGCCTCGATATCCGGTCCTGGCCGGAGGGCCGGGCGCGGGTTTCGCGGGCGCGGTGCCATGTCGAGATCACCGAGGTCGATGTCAAAAGCGGCGCCGACCTCGATCACAACTACGACCGCGCGGCGGCGGTGACCGTGGTGGCGGCGGCGGTGGCCGGGCTGGCCGGGGCGGCCGCCGTGGTCTGGCACGCCTCGCGCCGCGCCGTGGCGGGCGAAGAGTTGGCTCCCCTGGTAGCGGCACTGGCGGCGGGGCAGGCGCCGGTGCCGCTATGGCTGGGCTGCGTGGCCCGTCCGGCGGGCGCCCGGGGGGTGGCGACGCGCGGGCTCTATGCCTTGCTCGGGGCCGAGATCGAGATCGCCTCGCGGAACCTGCCGGTGGAGGCCGCCTTCGAGGTGGCGCAGGAACTGGCGGCGGAGATTTTCCGCACCGGCGGGCCGCCCGAGGAGGGTGCGCGGCTGGGCTATGACCGGACCACCGAGTTCGGCGTGCGGTATCGAAGCGGCAGCCATGCGGGCGCCGTGCCGGCGGTGGTGCTGACGCAGGTCACCGAGCCGGCCGGGGCGCCGGCCCGGGTGCCGGTCGGGGGGCAACTCGCGGCGGGCGCGGCGTGAGCGGGCAAAATCGCGGACAACCGGGAGTAAAATGTGAGCAAACTGGGTAAAAGACTTGCAAAATCAGGAAAAAATCTGCATCACTAGGGGGATCACTCGTGAAGAAGTGTTTAAGCTATGTGTGCTAACTGTCGGACCTCTCCAGTAAGGTACGGCGCGAGTTTGCGCTGGATTCATCGGGCGCCGGTTTGCTGATCCGCGCCAAGCGAAGTGAATGCGGGCGGCCTGGAATGCGGCCCGCGATGGAGAAGTGGTTATGATGCAGAGCGTGCCGCGGCCAATCGATCTGGACCAACAATCGCCGGAGCCGGAGCCGGACGCGACCGCGGAGCCGGGCGCGGAGCCGGAGTTGGCCACGGAGTTGGCCACGGAGCCGGGCGCGACCACGGAGCCGGACGCGGAGCCAGAGCCGGACACGGAGCCGGGCGCGGAGCCAGAGCCGGGCGCGGAGCCGGGCGCGACCCCGGACGGATCCTCTGACGCATCCCCTAGCGCGGCCACCTCTGGCGCGGTCACCTCTGGCGCGGCCATGGTGTCGCCCGAAGACGCGGCCGTCCTGGCGGCGGCGCGGGAATCCGAAGGGCTGCCGGCCGGCGGCGCGGCCGGGCCGAGCGGGAGCGATAGCGATAGCGATAGCGGCATGGTGGAGATCCACCCGTCGCTGCCCAAGGTCAATCCCAACCTGGTGTTCGGCGCCACCATGGCGCTGTGGCGTCCGCCGCGCTTCACGCCGCAGGAACTGCTCGACACCATCAACGAGATCCTCGACGGCACCGGCGCCATCGCCGGGTTCGACCCGAAAATGAAGCAGGCCGGCCAGCAGCAGAAGTTCAGCCTGTTGAAGCGTCGCCTGAAGGGACCGCCCAGCGCGATGCTGCGGGTCAACGGCCTCTACACGCTGGTCGGCGGCGGCGACAAGGCGGCTTTCGTCGGCCAGGCGCTGAAGGAGCGGGTCAATCCGGCGCTGTGGAGCGAGGGCGTCCAGCGCCTGAGCCAGAGCCGGGGCCATGTGATGATCGCCGATGCCCATCCCCCGGACCCGGACGATCCCGATCTGAACTACGACCGCGCGGTGGCGGTGACGGTGACCGCCGCGGCGGTATCGCTGCTGACCGATCCGGCCGGAATCATCTGGCATCCGGCCGGCAACGCGACGCCGCCCGATGTGATTCCCGATTTCATCCAGTCGCTGGCCGATGG
>JACZTQ010000068.1 GCA_022573605.1 Pseudomonadota bacterium
GCCCGGCGCATGAACGCCCGCTTCCGCCGCGAGGGGGCCAAGCGGCCGGAGTTCCTGCACACCCTGAACGGCTCCGGCCTGGCGGTCGGGCGCACCCTGATCGCGGTGATGGAGAACTACCAGCAAGCGAACGGCGCCATCGCCATCCCCGAGGCGCTGCGCCCCTACATGCGCGACGCTGCCCGGATCAACGCCGATGGCAGCCTCGGGTAACCTGCCCGTTCCCGGCGCGTAGGGCGGGGTTCACCCCGCCATGGATCGAATTGGCGGGGATAACCCCGCCCTACGATATTGCGGCGATTCCCGCAAAACCGAACTGGACGCGCCGCCCGCGCGCCCCTAGAACCCTGCGAATAGCGGGGCGAGGAACCGGGTGAAATGCGCATTCTGGTCACCAACGACGACGGCATCACCGCGCCCGGGCTGGCGCTGGCCGAGGAGATCGCGGCCGAGATCGCCGGGCCCGATGGCGAGGTCTGGGTGGTGGCGCCCGACCTCGAGCGCTCCGGGGTCTCGCACGCGATCTCCTACACCTCGCCGATGCGCATCACCCAACTCGCCGAGCGGCGCTATTCGATCGACGGTTTCCCGGCCGACTGCGTGCTGGTCGGGCTCGGCGTGATCCTCAAGGACACCCCGCCCGACCTGGTGCTGGCCGGGGTCAACCGGGGCCACAACGTGGCCGAGGACGTGGTCTATTCCGGCACCACCGGGGCGGCGATGGAGGGCGGATTGTGCGGCGTGCGCTCGATCGCGCTGAGCCAGTTCTACGGCACCGGGCCGGACCGGCCCGACGACCTCTGGGATCCGGCGCGGGCCTGGGGAGTCAGCGCGGTCCGGGCGGTGCTGGAGATGCCCTTTGCCGGCAAGTGCTTCTACAGCGTCAACTTTCCGGCCGCAAAGCCCGAGGCGATCCGGGGCATGACGGTGTGCCCGCAGGGTATCCGCGCCGAGGCGACGTTCGAGATCGTGCCCTACACGGCGCCGAACGGGCGCGAGTTCCTGTTCACCCGGCACAACACCGCCAACGCCTCGGCGCCGGCCGGCAGCGATGCGCGGCTCGGCCTCGAGGGCTGGGTCACGATCACCCCGCTGCGCCCGCAACTGACCGCCGAAGACCTGCTCGACGGCGCCCGGGCCGCACTCGGGGCCGCGCTCGGATGACAGCACGTCGCCGGTGGTCTAATGTCGCGCCAGAGTGCGTTCCGGGGAGAGCTGCCGTGCAGCCCGACAGCCACGACGAAAAGCTGATGCAACTCATGCTCAGGCTGCGCCAGGGCGGCGTCGGCGACCGGCGCGTGCTGGAGGCGATGGAGAAAACCCCGCGCGAGATCTTCGTCGAGCGCGCCTTCCGCGAGCGCGCCTTCGAGGACCGGCCGCTGCCGATCGCCTGCGGCCAGACCATCTCCCAGCCCGCCATCGTCGGCATGATGATCCAGGCACTTGAGGTGACGCCGCGCTGCAAGGTGCTCGAGGTCGGCGCCGGCTCGGGCTATGTCTGCGCCATCCTGGCCCGGCTGGCGCGCCGGGTCTACGGTATCGAGCGCCACCGCACGCTGGCGCTGGAGGCGCGCGAGCGCATCGCCCGGCTGGGGCTGGGCAACGTCACCATCCGCGCCGGCGACGGCACCAGGGGCTGGCCCGAGCAGGCGCCCTTCGACCGCATCCTGATCTCCGCCGCCGCCGACGACACCCCAACCATGCTGTTGGAACAATTGCGTCCCGGTGGCATAATGGTGCTGCCCGTCGGTCAGACCGACGAGGTGCAGAAGTTGATCAAGATCGAGAAGACCGACGACGGTCCGAGTTACAGCGAGTTGTGCGACGTGCTTTTCGTGCCCCTGATCGAGGGGCTGCCCGAGGATATCGGGCACTGACCGGCGGCACGGCCGCATCGAGGCGGCAATCGAGGCAGGGATTGAAGGCATGAACAGGACAACATCGGGCAAATTCAGGGGCTTGGCGCAGACCTTGGCGCGGACCGCCGCCGTGCTCGCCGTCGCGGGCTGCGTTTCCACCCAATCGCCCGACCGGGCGGAGGTCGAGATCAAGGGAACCGACCCGGCGGCGACCGCGTCCACCGCACCCGCCGCGCCGGCAAGCACGGCGCCGGACGCCCGGGGCATCGTCGCCTATGACGGTTATGAGGCCGCCGTGGCGCGCTCGGGCGACACGGTGGCCAGCGTCGCCCGGCGCATCGGTCTCTCGGCCTCGGAACTCGGGGCCTATAACGGCCTGTCGCCGACCCACCCGCTGCGGCCGGGCGACGAGCTGGTCTTGCCGCCAAGGCCCGGAGGCTATTCGACCGGTGGCGCAACCGGGACGGCGCCCGCTGTCGTCCCCCCGGCAGCGCCCGAGATCGCCCTCGCCGCCCCGGCCGCCGCCGCCACCACCGATCCCGCGACAGCGCCGATCGAGGCGGCGCCGCTCCAGAGCGGACCCGCCACCGCCGATCCGGCCGCATCCGCCAGCGTGGCCTGGAGCCCGGATCTGGCCGCCGCCGCGATCGACCGGGCGGCCGGCTTCGACGAGCAGGGCAATCTCGCGGCGCCACCGAGCGCCGAGGACCCGTTGCCGCCCAATCCGCAGCCGCCGGGCGAACTCTCCTCGCCGCAACTGCGTCAGTACCAGACCCCGGCGCTCAGGCCGCTGACGCCGACGCCCCCGCCCCGTCCGGTCGAGACCATCACCACGCCGGAGGAACAGGTCGCCGAGGACAACGCGGCGATTGCGCGGACCGCGACGGCGCCGGAGCCGCCGGTCGAGTTCAGACTGATCCGGCCGGTGGTCGGGCCGGTGGTGGTCGGGTTCAACCAGGGCGCCGGGCGGGCGCGCAACGACGGCATCGATTTCGCCTCGCCCTCCGGCGCGCCGGTGGTCGCGGCGGCGAGCGGCGAGGTCGCGCTGGTCAGCCAGTCACTGGGCGGGCTGGGCACCATCGTGCTGCTGCGCCACCCGGGCGACTACCTCACGGTCTATGGCCGGATCGAGCGGGTGACGGTGGTCAAGGGCGACTTCGTGAGCCAGGGTCAGAAGATCGGCGTGGTCTCGCCGGCGACCCAGCCGCGGATGCATTTCGAGGTCCGCCACGGCGCCGACAGCATGGACCCGGAGAGGTTTTTCTAGGTCGCTTACTCGTAAAGGAGAGTTAAGTCAGCGCCGCGGCGCCGATGTTGGCTTTAGAAACAACACCGGCCGCAAAGCCGCGCATTCGGGTATGTCCGCCTTATGCCGATTTTGTTGATAAAGTCGGCAGATGCCGAAAATCAGAGAATTCGGCTACCAGATGAGCGATTCCCGGTTGTCAAAAACAACATTTAGTAGCCTTGGAAGCGCCAAGCGGACTTTATCAGCAAAATCTGCCAAAGGCCGACAACCGCGAAGAACGTGCGGTTTACCTGCTTGGGCGAGGCCCTCAACATTCATCGGCGCGGTCCGGCGTCTTGGGCTTCGCTGCCATTTGGGCTTCGCTGCCATGAAATGCTAGGTTATACTATCTCCCAGCCGAGTTGTGTGCTGGTTCGTGAGCACGGGTAGATAGTGGCAATGGAGTCTGACGCTGACCTTCCGTCGCGCGTTCTGGATTTCGCGATGGCGTTCGTGCCTCTCGTGGCGCTGGCCGGATTTGCCGTTGTGCTGGAGCGAAGGTTCCCTTGGCGGGCCGGGCTACGCCTGGATGGGCTCCATTGGCTTCAGTCGATCGTGCTGATGCTGCTTGGCAACGTCGTCGCGCGGCTGATCTTGCCGCTCAGTGTCTTCAGCGCGGGGATCTATGCGGCATCGCACGAGATCGGCCTCTTCAACGTTATCGAGACACCGATCTGGCTGGTTTTCCCGTTGAGTCTGTTAGTGCTCGATCTGGTCGACTACATGCGTCATAGGCTGATGCATATATCCGAGACGCTTTGGCGGGCGCATCGCGTGCATCATTCCGACGAAGTGATCGATGCCAGTACGGCGCTTCGCTTTCACCCGCTCGAGGCGCTGATCACCGCAGCCAGCCATGTTGGAATGGTCCTACTGGCGGGAATCCCGCCGGAAGCGGCCGTGACCTTCGCCTTCGTGGCCCTCTTCTTCGATGTCTGGGAGCACGCGAACGTACATACGCCCCACTTCGTCCGACACCTGGATCTGGTGTTGATAACCCCCAGCATGCATCGCTTTCACCATGGCTCCGAGGAAGTTCAAATGTCGAAGAATTTCGGCGTGATCTTTTCGGTCTGGGATCGCGTCTTCGGCACCTTCCGGTCCTCGACCGAGCTTCACGCCGACACGCGGTTCGGACTGGGCGGTTCGAGCACGCTGAGCTTCCGGACACTTCGGGACCTGCTTTTCGACCCGCTGCGGAAAGGCTGACATCCGAGGGGCCGCTTTACGCGTTTAGCGTGTGCGCTTGCCAATGACACAACCGTAGGTTAGCATTCCGCCCTTCGAAGGGTGGAATGTGTTTGTCCGACCAGGTGAACCTGTCCTGGCTGACAATAAACGGTGAAAGGAGTTGTGTTGTGAAAAAGGTTTTCCTCGCCACGTTTATCGCGCTTGTTGCTGGGCCGGCGTATGCAGGCAACTTCTGCAGTGCCGCTGGTACCCGAGATCGATGCGCTGAGCGGACTTGCCGCGTTAGCTGCCGTTGGTGGTGCCCTGACCCTGATCTGGGAGCGCCGCCGGCGCAGGTAATGCCTGATGCGCGGCATCTGCCCCGGCTGAACGGCGGCAGGGGCAAGGGACGCGCCAGTTACAGTGTGAACTTTAAATGGGGTGTATCATGAGAGTGCTTTTTCTGACGATCTGTTCGGCCCTTGTGGTTGGGTCGGCGTATGCGGGCACTACTGTGAATGGTGATTTTCCTATGCCGCAAGTGCCTGAGATCGATGCGCTAAGCGGCCTTGCCGCTTTAGCTGCCGTTGGTGGCGCCCTGACCCTGATCTGGGAGCGCCGCCGGCGTAAGTAAGGGTGGCCAAGACCCGTTCAAAGTTGACCGCGGTGCTGATTCCGGCCAGCCTGCGGTTATCGAACTATTGCGCCGTTGCCATGTCTCGCACTGCTGCATCACTGCATATACGTAGCACCCTCATGGGGCTGAAACGCCGCCCGCTACTGTGGGCACTGTTCGTCGCGCTGCTGGTTGTCTGCGAGCTGGGCATGGTGAGTCTTCTCTACCGGCACGCCTTCCCTTTCAATTGCAGAGCGGTCGCCCCGGAGATTTTCTGCGGCTTCATGAGCGAGATGGTGCTGCGTGCCATCTCGGTTTTGGCGGCTCTCCTAATCTTCATTTTCGCTCGTCCGCGGACCCTTGGACCACTCATCGACGGTGCACGAAGCCGCTCCCGGTCTTTCGGCTGGCTCACCGTTCAGGTGGCCGGCGCCGGGCTGATCATGGCGCCATGGTTCTTTCTGAAGAACGCCACGGATCCGCCGCTGGTTGCGCTGGGCGCTGGCCTCTGGATCGCTGGCGGTGGGTTTGCGGTGGCCGGAACGATGTTCTCGATCGCTGCGCCCGCGGCCTGGGGCGAGGCTGTGCGCCGGGCCGGCATTGCGCTGCCCGGCGTTGTTGCCGCGGCCGTTTTCACGCCCGAGATGGCGGATCTATTCAGCCGTCTCTGGCAGTGGGATCTGATCAGCGCCGCCACCTTCCGAACGGTTATTGCCTTCCTTCAGGCTTTGGGCATGGAGGTGGTCAGCACGCCGGCGGAAATGATCATAGGCGCCGATGGCTTCATAGTCGCGGTCGGCCGGCAATGCTCCGGGGTCGAAGGGTTCCTTCTGATTGGCCTGTTTCTGCTGATCTATTTCGCCCTCTTCCGGAAAGAGCTGCGCTTTCCCATGGTCTGGCTTCTGCTTCCAATCGGTATTTTGCTGAGCTGGGCACTGAACACGGTCCGCATCGGCGTATTGATCTGGATTGGAGCGCACGTCTCGCCAGATCTCGCCATCAATGGTTTTCACAGTCACGCAGGTTGGCTTCTGTTCTCGGTCCTCTCGCTTTCCTTGATTGGTTTCTCCAGACTAGTCCCCTGGTTTCAAAATGGCGATGCCGCCACTGTCGAGGCGCCCGCCAGCGTAACCCCGCTTCTCCGTGATCGAAACGCAGCGGAAATCCTGCCGTTCGTTGTGTTTATGGCTTCAGCGTTGGTTGCCTCGACATTTTCCGAGGTGCCGGCGGTTCATTATCCGCTGCGGGCGGTGGCAATGCTGGCCGCGCTGCTACTCTTTCGATCGCTCTACCTGCGGCTTGAGTGGCGCTTCGATCCACTCGCTGCGGTAGCTGGAGTGGCAATCGGGATTGTCTGGGTCTTAACCCAAGAAGGTGACGTTGAAAAGCAGAGTGCTCTCGGTGAAGCGCTCGCGGCAATGCCGCCTGCCATCTTCGCCCTGTGGGTGTTTAGCCGAATTTTCGGGACGACGCTTCTAGTGCCATTGATTGAAGAGCTCTTCTTCCGGGGTTATCTGCTCAGGCGGCTGGACAGCGGTGGTATCGCAATGCGGGTCGTCGCGATCGCAACCTCCGCAGGCCTGTTTGCCGTCCTCCACGATCGTTGGCTGTTGGCCGCAGCCGCAGGGGTCGTTTTGAGTCTGCTGGTTCTTCGGCAAGGCCGACTGACCGATGCTATCCTTGCCCACGTAGTGGCGAACGGAATCGTCGCATTTTGGGCCGTTGCAACCGGAGACTGGACGATCATCTGATCGGGCGACCAACGCCAAACAGAACGCCGGAGATCAGTTGTCCGGTTGGGGTCACGAATACGCGTTCAGTGCGGGGCCCGCGAATGTCTGTTCCCAGATGGTCTTGCGACATGCGATCTTGCGTGCCGACGTTTCGCCGATCACACGGTTAAATTTGGTATCAATCACTTAACCCTCTGCACAAATCTGTGCACACAGCTCTTGCACACCCCCGCACCCGCCGACCCTCAGAACGCGATCCGCACGCCCTCGCGGCCGGCCAGGTCGAGCACGAACTGCCAGGCGACGCGGCCCGACATCGCGCCCCGGGTCTGGCGCCACTCGATCGCCTCGGCGCGCAGCCGCTCGTCGTCGATGGCGAGGCCGAAGTGATCGCAGTAGCCCCGGATCATCCGCAGATACTCGCCCTGGTCACAGGGGTGAAAACCCAGCCACAGACCGAAGCGGTCGCTCATCGAGACCTTCTCCTCGGTCGCCTCGGAGGGGTTGATCGCGGTCGAGCGCTCGTTCTCGATCATCTCCCGCGGCATCAGGTGGCGCCGGTTCGAGGTGGCGTAGAACAGCACGTTGCCGGGCCGCCCGGCGATGCCGCCGTCCAGCACCGCCTTGAGCGACTTGTAATGGCTGTCGTCCCGTTCGAACGAGAGGTCGTCGCAGAACACCAGGAAGCGCCGCTCCGAGGTGCCCAGCAACGCGAGCAGCCGGCCGATGCTGGGGATGTCCTCGCGGTGGATCTCGATCAGCACCAGCGTCTCGGCCCCCGAATCGGCCCCCGCATCGGCCCCGTCATTGGCCCCGTCATTGGCCGCCGCATGGGCCGCCTTGACCAGCGAGGACTTGCCCATGCCCCGCGCGCCCCACAGCAGCGCGTTGTTGGCGGGCAGGCCGCGGGCAAAACGCAGGGTGTTCTCCATCAGGGTGTCGCGGGCCCGGTCGATGCCGATCAGCAGCGCCAAATCGACCCGGCTGACCTTCGCCACCGGCACCAGCCGGTCAGGCTCGGCGGCCCACAGCCAGGCGTCGGCGGCGCCGAAGTCCGGCAACTCGGCGCCCGGCGGGCTGATCCGCTCCAGCGCCGCGGCGAGGCGCTCCAGCGCCGCGGCCTCGCGGCTCACTTGCCGTCCTCGTCGTCCTCGTCCTCGTCGTCATCGTCGTAGTCATAACCCTCGGCGCGCAGCTTCTCCTCGCGCTTCTTCTCGACCTGCTGCACCAGCAGGATCGAGACCTCGTAGAGCCCGTAGACCGCCACGAACAGGATCATCATCGAGAAGATATCGGGCGGCGTGAACAGGGCCGCCGCGACCAGAACCCCGACGACGGCGTATTTGCGGTTCTTGCGCAGACCCTGCGCGCCGACCAGCCCGGCCTTGCCCATCAGGGTCAGCACCACCGGCAACTGGAAGCAGATGCCGAAGGCGAGGATGAATTTCATCGTCAGCCCGAGATACTCGTCGACGGTGCCGAGGAATTCGATCTTGATCCCGCCGCCGTCCGGGTCGGCGGGCCTCTCGAAGCTGAGGAAGAAGTCGAAAGCCAGCGGCAGCGCCGCGTAATAGGCGAACGCCGCGCCGAGCACGAACAGTAGCGGGGAGGCGATCAGGAACGGCAGGAAGGCGCTCTGTTCGTTCTTGTAGAGCCCCGGCGCGACGAAGCGCCAGAGCTGGGTGGCGATGATCGGGAAGGCGATGAACAGGCCGCCGAACATCGCCACCGAGACGTAGGTGAAGAACACCTTGTGGGCCCCGGTGAAGATCAATGCCGGGTCGTGGCCGCGATTGAGCATCGCCTGCTTGATCGGTTCGGCGAGAAATTCGAACAGCGGCTCGGCGAAGGCGAAGCAGACCATCACCGCGACGACGAACGCCGCGATCGACCGGATCAGCCGGGTCCGGAGTTCGATCAGATGGTCGATGAGGGGGGCGGAGCTGTCCTCGATTTGTTTCTCGGTCATGCGCCGCTCACACTGCCCGGCTCGGTCTGGGGTTCGGAGACCTTCTTGGTGGATTTCCGGGTGGATTTCCGGGCGGGTTTCTCGGCGGGTTTCTTGACGGGCGCCTTGGCCGGCTTGGGCGTGGCCTCAGCCGCCGGCGCCCCGGCGCCCGCCGGTTCCGCCGCCGCGCCGTCGCCCGCCTTCGCCGCCTCGGGTTTCTTTTCGGCTGATTTCCTGTCGGATTTCCCGGGGCTGTCGAGGAACGACTGGCTCAGATCGCGCTGGATCTTGTGCTGGGCGCCGCGCATGTCGTCGAGGCCCTTCTTGACCTCGCGCAACTCCTCGATATCGGCCTGGCGCGCCGCGTCGTCCATCGAGCGCTGGAAGTCGCGCGCGATGCCTCGCGCCCGCCCGGCGTATTGGCCCAGCGTGCGCAGCATCTTCGGCAAATCCTTCGGCCCGACGACGATCAGGGCGACAACCCCGATGATCAGTATCTCGGACCAGCCCAGATCCAGCATGTCACCCGCCTTTTAAGTGTCGCTCACAGCGAGGCCGGATCAGGCCTTCTCTTCCTTCTTCGGGGTCACGTCGATGGCCCCGTCGATGACGTCGTCGGCGGTCTTGTCGATCTGCTCGGGCTCGTCGGGGTCTTCCTTCATGCCCCGCTTGAAGCTCTTGATGCCCTTGGCGACATCGCCCATCAGCTGCGGGATCTTGCCCCGGCCGAACAGCAGCAGCACCACGATCAGGATGACAATCAGGCCAATCGGGCCGATATTGTTTAGCATTCCGAACACTCCTGTTCAGGCCGGATATCGCCACCCGGCCGTTGACATTTGCCAAACACATATTGGATCGGCGAACGCTGTTAAAGCCCATTCCGCCCCGCGCAGGGGATTTATTCCGCTGCGTAGGGCTCGGCGACGCGGCTCTGATTGACGCAAGGAAAGACAAAACACCGGTCGCGGCGCATGCTCAGCCAGATCCGCGCGCCCTGCTCCGGCAGCCAGGCATGGGGCACGTTGGCGCGCAGGATCGAGCCGTCATGGTCCATCGCCACCTCGATCAGGCTGGCCGAACCGAGGAAACGGGCGCGCACCACGCGGCCGCGCGCGGGCATGCCGTGGGCCGGCGTCGCTTCGGGCGCCGTCCCCTCGTCGGGCTCGATCAGCAGGTGCTGGGGCCGGATCACGATCTCGACATCGGCGCCGTCGACCAGCTTGGGGGTCAGGAACAGACCGAACGGCGTGTTGGTCTGGCGGTCGCGGACAACGCCGTGGATGATGTTGAGATCGGAGAAGAAACCCGCCGCCTCGCGGTCCACCGGATAGTTGTAGACATGATAGGCCGCGCCGATCTGCACGATCCGCCCCTGGCGCATCAGCGCGATCCGGTCGGCCATGCGCATCGCCTCGTCGGGGTCGTGGGTGACCAGCAGCACCCCGGCGCCCTCCTCCTTGAGGATCGACAGGGTGTGGTCGCGCACCTCGTCGCGCAGCCGGTTGTCGAGGCCGGAGAAGGGCTCGTCCATCAGCATCACCCGGGGCCGCGGCGCCAGGGCGCGGGCCAGCGCGACGCGCTGCTGCTCGCCGCCGGAGAGCTGGTGCGGAAACTTGCGGCTGTATTGCGTCAGCCCGACCCGGGCCAGATACTCCGCCACCAGGGTGGCGCGCTGGTCCGGGGTGGCGATCCGGCGCAACCCGAAGGCCACGTTGTCGGCCACCGTGAGGTGCGGGAAGAGCGCGAAATCCTGGAACATCAAGCCGATCGAGCGCGCTTCCGGCGGCTTGTGGTTGCCCTTCTCGGAGACCAGCCGCCCGTCGATCAGCACCCGGCCCCGCTTCTGGCGCTCGACCCCGGCGGCGACCCGCAACGTCGTGGTCTTGCCGCAGCCCGAGGGGCCGAGCAGGCAGACGATCTCGCCCGCGCCCACGTCCAGGGTCAGCTCGGAGACCGCCGGCACCCCGTCGAAGGTGACGGTGATCCCCTCCAGCGCCAGGCGCGGCGGGGCCGTATCGACAAGCGTCAGCTTCGTGGTGCTCTCTGTGGTGCTCACCGGGGCATTCCCAAGCGTTTTGGTCGGTTTCCCTGACTAGGTAGCAAGCGCACCGGCTGCTGACAAGGCTGGGCGGTTGCGGCGCAAGCTCGCGCCAAGGTCCGGCCAGCGGGCAAAACGCCGTCTTTCCAACCCGATGATAGCACATCCGGAGTCGTCTCCAACCCGGCGCCAAGGGCCCGGCGTCCGGCCCAGCTTACGATTGCCAAAGCCCCCGCTACCGGTCATGTAGGACAAAAGCCCCGACGAGCGGAACCACACCGATGCCAGCCCATTTCACGCCCAGCCCGCGGATTCGCCGGAGCCCCTATTTCGACGCCACCGTGGCCGCCGGGGTGACCAGCTTCACGGTCTACAACCACATGTACATGCCGACCGGTTTTGGCGACCCGATGGGCGAATACTGGCGGCTGATCCGCGGCGTCACGATGTGGGACGTGGCCTGCCAGCGCCAGGTCGAGCTGGCCGGCGAGGAGGCCGGGCGGCTGGCCCAGATCCTCTGCCCGCGCAAGCTCGAAGGCATGAAGGTCGGCCAGGGCTGGTATCTGCCGGTCTGCGACCACCAGGGAATACTGCTGAACGACCCGATCCTGCTCAAGCTGGCCGAGGACCGCTACTGGCTGTCGATCGCCGACGGCGACCTCTTGCTCTGGGCCAAGGCGGTGGCCGCCGAGCGCAGCCTGGCGGTGACGGTCGGCGAGCCCGATGTCTCGCCGCTGGCGGTGCAGGGTCCCAAAGCGATCGAGGTGATGGTCGACCTGTTCGGCGACGAGGTCCGCTCGCTGGGCTATTTCCGCTTTCGCGAGACCAAGCTCGACGGCATTCCGCTGCTGCTGGCGCGTTCCGGCTGGTCGAAGCAGGGCGGCTTCGAGCTCTACCTGCGCGATAGCGCGCGCGGCGCCGAGCTCTGGCAACTGATCGCCCAGGCCGGCGCGCCCTACGACATCGGCCCGGGCTGCCCGAGCGGCACCGAGAGGGTCGAGAGCGGCCTGTTGTCCTACGGCGGCGACACCGATGCCAAAACCAACCCGTTCGAGGTGCGCCTGGAGCGGTTCATCGATCTCGACGCCCCCGACGACACCATCGGCATCCGCGCCCTGCGCGCCATCGACGCCGCCGGACCGAAGCGCCGCCAGCTCGGCGTGGTGCTCGATCAGGGTGGCAGGATGGGGCTGCACGACCGGCACTCGCAGGTCTTCAAGGGCGATACCCCGGTCGGCCGGATGACCACCAACACCTGGTCGCCGCGAATGGAGCGCAATATCGGCATCTGCCTGGTCTGGGCCGGCCTGGTGCCGGGCGACACGGTCACGGTGGAACTGCCGGACGCGAGGCGCATCGAGGGCGAGATGTGCGAGTTGCCGTTCCTCTGAGCCGCCTGGGTCATGGGCGCATTAACTGGTGTTGCAGCGGCAATGTCCGCTCACAGGTCCAAATCGGTCATCCGAAACAGGCTGGGGGAAGGACCGGGTTTGACCCAGACCCGTCATTCGGCCTTTTCGCGGGCCCTGCCCGAAGTGGCCCTCCACCGGTTCTCGATGATCGTCTCGATATGACCTGAAAGCCGACAT
>JACZTQ010000069.1 GCA_022573605.1 Pseudomonadota bacterium
GACGCGGATCGCCGAGGCGGCGGTCTCCGCGTCGAAGCCCATCGCCAGCAGCACCCGGCTGGCGCCGACCTTGCCCGACGAACAGGCGCTGCCGGCGCTGATGGCGAAACCGGCCAGATCCATCTGCATCACCTGGGTCTCGCCGCGCCAGCCGGGAATGGCGAAATACGAGGTGTTGGGCAGGCGCTCGGCCTCTCGCCCGAAGACGATCAGGTCGGGGGCTGCCGCTTCGAGGCGTTCCTCCAGCCGGTCGCGTAGCTCCGCGACCCGGTCCCAGACCCCATTCTCAATGTCGCGCTGCGCCGCTTGCGCCGCCGCGCCGAACCCGGCGATGCCGATGACGTTCTCGGTGCCGGAACGGCGGCCCTGCTCCTGGCCACCGCCATTGATCATTGAAATCACCGTTTCGCCGCTGTTGACGATCAGGCACCCGACGCCGGCACTGGAACCAAGCTTGTGGCCAGACAAGACCCGGTACTCCGGCGTCCGGTTGAACCAAGGATCGACCTTTCCATAGCACTGAACGGTGTCGCACAGCCACTTCCGGGGGTAGATCTTTGATTTGTCACGATTTTCCCAAGGATCGAGCAGATCACAAATCTCGCTGAGGTCGCTCAGTACACCGGTCTCGCCACAGGCTGCTATAATCGAAATTAGCCCCGGATGCATTCGTGCCTGTTGATCCTCTGGATCAGGATCCTGGACGATGTCAGCAGAGCGGTGGAGCCCGGCACGGTTCACGGAACACTCGACGGTACGAAGAAATCGCCCGGAAGCAGAATAGACGGCATCATGCTCTGTGGCGCCAACCCAATGGTTCCATCCTTCGCTTGTGTAGGTCTTTGACTGAGCGGCAACGGTCGCGATTGCCTCCGTCGCCCCGCTGGTGAACACCACCTCGTCCGGCTCGCACCCCACCAGCGCCGCCACCTGCCCACGCGCCGTCTCGATGATCGCCTTAGCCGCCCGGCCCTCGGCATGCACGCTGGAGGGGTTGCCGACCGCGTCCATCGCCGCCAGCATCGCCTCGCGCGCTTGCGGGCGGAGCGGCGCGGTGGCGTTCCAGTCGAGGTAGGCGCGGGTCATGCCCGGGCCTCCTCTTCTTCCAGCAGCCCGGTGAAATCGGGCACCGCCGGGCACGGCACCATGCGTTTGCCGATCACGTCGGCGATGGTGGTCTGGCTCAGGAACACATGCACATGGGCCGAGAGCTGTTCCCACAGGTTGTGGGTCAGGCAGGTTTCGCGCGAGTGGCCGCAGCCCTGACCCTCCTCCCAGCCGCCGGCGCAACTCATGGCGTTGAGCCGCTCGTCGACCGCCGCCATGATGTCGGCGATGCGCACCTCGGTGGGCTCGCGCGCCAGCAGATAGCCGCCGCCCGGCCCGCGCACCGATTCGACGATTCCCGCGCGCCGCAGCCGCACGAAGAGCTGCTCCAGATAAGCCAGCGAGATGTCCTGGCGCCGGGAGATGTCGGCCAGCGTCACCGGCCGGGCCTCGCCGTTCAGCGCGATATCGGCCAGCGCGGTCACCGCGTAACGGCCCTTGGTGCTGAGTTTCATCGCAGTTGCTCCTCCGGCCCCCCCGGAACCTCGCCTCAATGCCCTTCCGGCGTCCTACAGATATTGACCTGCGGGGACAACAGCATTACCTCCTGAGCACCGCTCGGGAGGCCGTTTCCGGCCGATTTAGAACTATTCTAAGATACCCGACAAAAGAAGTCAAGCAATCGGGGCGGCCAGCTCCGGCAAGGGAAGGGTCACCATGCCAGAGGTTATCTTCGCAGGTCCCGAAGGCCGCCTGGAGGGGCGCTATCACCCCCATGCCGAGCGCGACGCGCCGATTGCGCTGATCCTGCATCCGCACCCGAAATACGGCGGCACCATGAACAACCCGGTAACCCACGCGCTGCATTACGCCTTCCGCGACCTGGGTTTCACCGCCATGCGGTTCAATTTCCGCGGCGTCGGGCGCAGCCAGGGCGAGTTCGACCAGGGTATTGGCGAGCTGTCGGATTCGGCCTCGGCGCTGGACTATTTGCAGGCCCAGAACCAGGGCGCGCGGGCCTGCTGGGTGGCGGGTTTCAGCTTCGGCGCCTGGATCGGCATGCAACTTCTGATGCGCCGGCCCGAGATCAACGGCTTCGTCTCGGTGGCGCCGCCGGCCAACATGTACGACTTCTCGTTCCTGGCGCCGTGCCCGTCCTCGGGGCTGATCATCAACGGCGAGGACGACCGCATCGTGCCGGTCGAGGAGGTCGAGAAGCTGACCGCCAAGCTCAAGGCGCAGAAGGGCATCACCATCACCCACCGCATCGTGCCCGAGGCCAACCACTTCTTCGAGAAGGGGATGGGCGAGTTGACGGCGACGATCAAGCGCTACGTGAAGCGCCGGATGATCGAGGGCGGGCGGTAGGGCGATTTCCACCCAGGTCGCACCTTCTACGGCCCCCCTCCCCAACCCTCCCCCCGAGGGGGGAGGGAGCGCGCCGCACTTGTTGGATGCTCAGGGATAACTGATACCACCCTCTCGACCCGTCTGGCCCGGCGGCAACGCCGGGTCGGGCGCGGCCCTCCTCTCGACACATGATGGGCGGGCTCGCCCGATTGGAATGATGTAACGGACACCGGATCAGCGAAACCAGGTGCCCCCTCAGGGATAGCTGATCCGGCCGCCGCGGACCGGCGCGCGGCAGCCGGTGGTCGAAGGCGCCGAGGTCGGCAGGCCGCGCAGCACCCGCACCGCCAGATAGGCGAAGGCCTGCGCCTCCAGCATGTCGCCGTCGAGACCGATGGTCTCGACCGGATCGACCGGGGCGTCGAGGCGCTCGGCCAGCATCCGCATCAGGGTCAGGTTCTTGCGCCCGCCGCCGCAGACCAGCCAGCGGGTGGGCGGGGACGGCATGTGGCGGACCCCGGCGGCCACGCAGTCGGCGCTGAAGGCGGTGAGGGTGGCGGCGCCGTCCTCGGTGGAGAGGTCCGACACGGCCTCGAGCACCGGCCGGAAATCGTTCCGGTCCAGCGATTTCGGTGGGGTGCGGTCCAGATAGGGGGTGTGGCGGAAGCGCGCCAGGATTTTGCTGGCGGCCAGGCCACGCCCTGCCGCAGCCCCATCCGGGTCGTAGCCCGCCCCGGTTCGCGCCGCCATGAAATCGTCGATCAGCGCGTTCGCCGGGCCGGTGTCGAAGGCCAGCAGAGCGCCCGGCGACTCCGGCGCATCCGCTGCCGGATCGATCCAGGTTACGTTGCCGACTCCGCCCAGGTTCAGGACGGCGACCGGCGCGTCCAGGCCGACGCGGCGCGCCAGGGCGAAGTGGAAAAACGGCGCCAGCGGCGCGCCCTCGCCGCCGGCGCGCAGGTCGGCCGAGCGAAAGTCCCACACCGTCGCCACGCCGCAACCCACCGCCAGCGCCGCGCCGTCGCCGAGTTGCAGGGTGACCCCCTCGGCGGGCCGGTGCGCGACGGTCTGGCCGTGAAAGCCGACCACCCGCTTGCTGCCCCCGAGGCGTTGAATCGCGTCGAGATGGATGGCCACCGCAGTGACGGCCAGCCCGGTCAGCGGCGGGGGCCAGCGGGCGGGGTGGCGCAGGATTTCCGTCGATAGCGCCGCGGCGGCACGGTTGACCGCCACCATCCGGTCCCGGTCGTCTTCGTCATAACTGAGAAACAGGCTGGGGCCGAACTCGGCGATGCTCTCGCCGTCGGTGCGAACCAGCGCGGCATCGACCCCGTCCATCGAGGTGCCGCTCATCAGGCCCAGCGCCCAGATGGGGTTGCCTTGGCTGACCTCGACCATGCCTTTCCCTTCCCCTCTCGCCGTCATGCCACGGCCCCGGCTCGGAGGCCGGGGCAAGCCTTGGCCGGGGCATCTCTCGGCCCCCTCTGGATCGTCCGGTCAAGCCGGACGATGACGGCAGGGCGGGCCTTCCCTTCCCCGCCCCCGTTCCGCTATAGAACCCGCGCGACACCATACGAAGGGGAGCCATGGCCTACCAGCCGAAAGCCGAGTTCCTGCGCGTCATGATCGCGCGCGGCTACCTGCAGGACTGCACCGATCTGGAGGGCCTCGATGGTGCCCTGACGGGCGGCGTGGTGCCGGCCTATATCGGCTTCGACTGCACCGCACCCAGCCTGCATGTGGGCTCGCTGGTGCAGATCATGATGCTGCACTGGCTGCAAGAGTGCGGCCACCAGCCGATCGTGCTGATGGGCGGCGGCACCACGCGCGTTGGCGACCCCTCGGGCAAGGACGCGGCGCGCCAGTTGCTGACCGACGAGAAGATCGAGGAGAACATGGCCGGGATCCGCCGGGTGTTCGCTCGATTCGTTGACTTCGACGAGACGGCCGATTTCGACGATATCCTCAGCCCCAATTTCACCGGGGCGATCATGCCGAACAACGCCGAGTGGCTGGACGATCTCGAATACATCCCGTTCCTGCGCGACTACGGCCGGCATTTCTCGATCAACCGGATGCTGAGCTTCGATTCGGTCAAGCTGCGGCTCGACCGCGAGCAGCCGCTGAGCTTCCTCGAATTCAACTACATGCTGTTGCAGGCCTACGATTTTCTCGAGTTGCACCGGCGCACCGGTTGTCTGTTGCAGATGGGCGGCTCGGACCAGTGGGGCAATATCGTCAACGGCATCGACCTGACCCGGCGGGTGGCCGGGGCGCAGGTCTTCGGCCTGACCTCGCCACTGATCAACACCGCCGACGGCGCCAAGATGGGCAAGAGTGCCGCCGGGGCGGTGTGGCTGAACGCCGAGATGCTGAGCCCCTACGATTACTGGCAGTTCTGGCGCAACACCGGCGACGCCGACGTGGGGCGGTTCCTGAAGCTGTTCACCACGCTGCCGCTCGACGAGATCGCCCGGCTCGAGGCGCTGGAGGGCCAGGAGATCAACGAGGCGAAGAAGGTGCTGGCCAACGCGGCGACGGCGATGGCGCATGGGCGGCAAGCGGCGGTGGCGGCCGAGGCGACCGCTAAAGCCATGTTTGAACCGACCGTCCACGAGCTGTTTGCTGACGACATTGAAGCGCGTGCGGAAGTCAGCTCCCCTACGTTGCGACAAGTGCATCACCTGCATGGGATGGATGTCGAGGCGCAGGCCGAAGTCAGCTCCCCTACGTTACGAGTAGGATTGCCGATCTTGGAACTCACTCGCGATGACTTAGGGACAGAAGGCATATCAGTTGTGCAACTCTTTGTCCGCTCGGGCCTCGTTTCCTCCGGCAAGGAGGCCAAGCGGCTGATTGCCGAGGGCGGCGCGCGGCTGAACGACGAGCCTGTGACGGACGCCGGGCAGAGGCTGGGGGCCGACGACTTCGCCGAGCCGGTCAAGCTGTCGGCGGGCAAGAAGCGCCACGCGCTGGTTCGGCTGGGGCCGTAAAACGGCAACGTCCCGGCCAATGCGCGAGTCGTAGGGCGGATCTCGATCCGCCATCCCCCGGCCAAGGTGGCGGAACAAGTTCCGCCCTACGTACGGGGTCCCGCACGGTTGCGCCCGGCGGGTCGAGGTTCCGGTTCGGGGCCGGAACGATTGTGCCCTGGGCGGATCGGGCATCCGTTCCACCGCCATCCCATGCGCAGCACCGTAGGGCGGAACTCGTTCCGCCATTCCGTGCGCGTTGCCGTGAAGAGTGGCGGGGTTCACCCCGCCCTACGAGCGGCCAATGCGCCCATCACCTAATCCCATTAACCATAAAACACGTTCACAGAGCTATTTCAATAATATCAACCACTTAACCCCATGTGCAACCTTGCACACCCCCCTCTTGCACACCCAGCACCCGCCCGGAAGGCACTCCGCCGCTATCCGCCCCGCGCCGAACGGCGCGCCACCCAGGCGGTCAGCACCGGCACCGACAGCAGCACGAAGATGATCCGCGCCACGTGGTGGATGGCGACGAATCCCGGATTGGCGTCGATCGCCAGCGCGATCAGGCTCATCTCGGCGACGCCGCCCGGCGCGTAGGCCAGCAGCGTCACCAGGATCTCCTGCCCGGTCAGGGCGCTGATGGTCAGCGCGAACACCGCCGTGACCATCATCAACACCGAGGTGCCGCCCAGGGTCAGCAAGGCGAACCGCGCCAGCTTCAACGGCGAGATCCCGTAAAACCGGGTGCCGATGGACGAGCCGGTGACCACCAGCGCGACGGCGACGAGCTGGTGCGGCAGCGCCCCCTCGACCAGCCCGGCCAGCCGCAGCCCGGCGCTGGCCAGCAGCGGGCCGATCATGTAGGGGATCGGCACGTGGTAGCGCTGCATGACCCACATCACGGCGGCGGTTCCGGCGATCAGGACGCCGAGATCGTCCAGCGCGATCAGGGCGCGGCCGGTGATGGCGGCGGCGTCCGGCTGCGGGTAGCCGAGCAGGCCGAAGGCGACCAGCGGCGCCATGAACACGACGATGGCGATGCGCAGCGACTGGGCCAGCGCCACCTGGCGCTCGTCGGCGCCGAGCGAGCCCGAGACCACCACCACCGCGATCAGCCCGCCGGGGATCGACGAGCAGATCGCCGTCATCTTCTCCTCGCCGGCGAGGTAGCGGTAGTAGAGGTAGGCGCAGGCCGCCGCGACGGGCACGTAGAGCATCGCGCCGACGATCGAGATCGGCCATTGCAGAAGCTCGGCCGCCCTGACGCCCTCGAAGCTCTCGCCGAGGAACAGGCCGATCAGGATCAGGAAATTCGCCCGCAGCCAGATCGGCACGTCGATCGGCGCGCCGGCGACCCGGGCGAACATGGTGGCGAACAGCGCCCCCAGCATCCAGGCCAGCGGCACCTCGAGATAATCGGCCACGGCGCCGCCGATGGCGCCCACCACCAGCCCGAGCGCCAGCCTCCTCAGCCGGCCGGGGCGGAGACGTTCGGCCCAGCTTTCCTTGCTCACCCGGGCGCCTCCCCGGAATCCTCCCGCGTCAGGATCTCGACCTCGGCGCCGTCCCGGACGGCAGTATAGAAGCACGAGCGCCGGTTGGTGTGGCAGGCCGGGCCGGTCTGCTCGACGATCACCAGCAGGCAGTCGCGGTCGCAGTCGAGGCGCAGCTCGACCAGGCGCTGGACATGGCCCGAGGTCGCGCCCTTGCGCCACAACTCGCGGCGGCTGCGCGACCAGTAGGTGACGCGGCCCGAGGCCAGGGTCTCGGCCACCGCGGCGGCGTTCATCCAGGCCATCATCAGCACCTCGCCCGAGCAGCGGGCCTGGGCGATGGCGGGGATCAGGCCGTGGCCATCGAACTTCAGGCTGGCGGGGTCGAAGGGGGTCGGGCTGGGCTCGGTCATGAGCGATCCTGGGGCAATCCTGTGGTTTCCGGTAACGGAGGGGTTTCCGACCAGCACGTCAAGGGCTATCTAGCGCAAGGACAACAGGGATCATGGCTGAGATATGACGGCGACCCAGGAAGACCTGATGAAGCTCTACTCCCAGCGCATCCTGGCGCTGGCGGCGGGGATTCCCCATATCGGGCGGCTGGACCACGCCCAAGGCTCGGCGATGCGGCGCTCGCCCTTGTGCGGCTCGACGGTGACGGTGGACGTGAGGATCGAGGCCGGCAGGATCGCCGATTTCGCCCAGGACGTGAAAGCCTGCGCCCTGGGGCAATCCTCGGCCTCCGTGCTCGGCGCCCACGCCGTCGGACGGACGCGGGCCGAGATCGAGGCGGCGCGGGCCCAGCTCAAGGCGATGATCAAGCAGGACGGCCCGGCGCCGGAGGCCCCCTTCGACGAGCTCGAGGTGCTGCGCCCGGCGCGCGACTACAAGAACCGCCACGCCTCGATCCTGCTGGCCTGGGAGGCGACCCTGGCGGCGATGGACGAGGCGGCGGCCTGATTGAAATCCGGTTGGCGGGATTGCACCGCAGAGCCACTTGGTGCCACCAAACGCCCTGGAGGCGCCAGCCATGACCGTCAAACCCACCGTGTCGCTGACCGACCACGCACACGCCTTTGCCCGATCGCTGGTTGACAGCGGCAGGTTTGCGTCGCTTAGCGCCGTGATCCAGCATGGGGTCGGACTTGTCGAGCGTGAAGAGGAAGAGCACCGGACACGCCTCGACGCGATCCGTGCCGATCTCGACCGGCGCGCGGCCGAGCCACCGATCACAACCGAGGAAATGGATGCCCGGCTTGCCCGATGGTACGCCGAACGTAGCGAACTGTCGTCCTGACGCCCCTCCCCCTGCCGTCATCCCCGCGCAGGCGGGGATCTCATGAATCCTTCGAGAGATTCCCGCCTGCGCGGGAATGACGGGGCACCGGGCGTCGCCCTACAATAACGCGCGCGACACGCCGCCTCACGCACTCCTCTTGTTGCACTGCACAACAACTGCTATCCCCCGGCCTGAAATCCGCCCCACCGTGTCCAATGGACGCAAACGCTTGCTTGACGGCGCGTTCTGGTCTTAGTTGCGGCGCGCGGAACCGAGAGAGGGAATCAAATGCTGAATCTGCTGATCATATTGGGGGGACTTGCGTCCATCGTTTATGGCGTCTGGGCGATCAAATCGGTGCTGGCGGCCGATCCCGGCAATGAGCGCATGCAGGAGATCGCGGCCGCGATCCAGGAAGGCGCGCAGGCCTATCTGACCCGTCAGTACAGCACCATCGCCCTCGCCGGCGCGGTCATCTTCGCGCTGCTCTGGTATCTGCTCGGCGGGCTGGTCGCGGCCGGCTTCCTGGTCGGCGCCACGCTTTCGGGCCTGGCCGGCTTCATCGGCATGCTGGTCTCGGTCCGGGCCAACGTGCGCACCGCCCAGGCGGCGAGCAAGAGCCTCGGCGAGGGCCTCGAGATCGCCTTCAAGTCCGGCGCCGTAACCGGGCTGCTGGTGGCCGGGCTGGCGCTCTTGGGGGTCGCCGGCTATTTCACCGTCCTGACCAAGTTCATGGGCTACGCCTCCAGTGACCGCACGGTCCTGAACGCCCTGATCGCGCTCGGCTTCGGCGCCTCGCTGATTTCGATCTTCGCCCGGCTTGGCGGCGGCATCTTCACCAAGGGCGCCGATGTCGGCGGCGATCTGGTCGGCAAGCTCGAGGCCGGCATTCCGGAAGACGACCCGCGCAACCCGGCCACCATCGCCGATAATGTCGGCGACAATGTCGGCGACTGCGCCGGCATGGCCGCCGACCTGTTCGAGACCTATGCGGTGACCATGGTCGCCACCATGTTGCTGGGCTCGATCTACTTCTCGGGCAGCCCGGTCGGCGAGGCGGTGATGATGTATCCGATGGCGATCGGCGCGGCCTGCGTGATCACCTCGATCATCGGCACCTTCTTCGTCAAGCTGGGCCCCAGCCAGTCGATCATGGGCGCGCTCTACAAGGGTTTCTTCGCCACCGGCGCGATGTCGCTGGCGGTGCTCCTGCCGGTCACCTGGCTGATCTTCCCGGACGGCCTGGCGACCGTGTTCGAGGCGCCCGGCCTGAGCTTCACCGCGATGGACCTGTTCTGGTGCGGCGCCGTCGGCCTGGCGGTCACCACGGCGATCATCGTCATTACCGAATACTACACCGGCACCGGCTACCGCCCGGTGCGCTCGATCGCCCAGGCTTCCGTTACCGGTCACGGCACCAACGTGATCCAGGGCCTGGCGATCTCGCTCGAGGCGACCGCGCTGCCGGCGCTGGCGATCATCGCCGGCATCATCACCGCCTTCCAGTTCGCCGGCCTGTTCGGCATCGCCATCGCCGTGACCACGATGCTGGCGCTGGCCGGCCTGGTGGTGGCGCTCGACGCTTTCGGCCCGGTCACCGACAATGCCGGCGGCATCGCCGAGATGGCCAAACTGCCGGAGGAGGTGCGCAAGACCACCGACGCGCTGGACGCGGTCGGCAACACCACCAAGGCGGTGACCAAGGGCTACGCCATCGGCTCCGCCGGGCTCGGCGCGCTGGTGCTGTTCGCGGCCTACACCGAAGACCTGAAGCACTTCGCCGCCAATGCGCTCCCGGGCTCCTACTTCGAGGGCGTCAGCGTCGATTTCTCGCTGACCAACCCTTACGTGGTCTCGGGCTTGCTGCTGGGCGGCCTGCTGCCGTTCCTGTTCGCCGGCCTGGCGATGACGGCGGTGGGCCGCGCGGCGGGCGCGGTGGTCGAGGAGGTGCGCCGGCAGTTCCGCGAAAAACCGGGCATCATGGAAGGCACCGAGAAGCCCGATTACGGCCGCACCGTCGATATGCTGACCAAGGCCGCGATCAAGGAGATGATCATCCCCTCGATGCTGCCGGTGCTCTCGCCGATCGTCTGCTTCTTCCTGGTCGAGGCGATCGCCGGCAAGGACGCCGCCTTCTCGGCCCTGGGCGCGATGCTGCTGGGGGTGATCATCACTGGGCTGTTCGTGGCGATCTCGATGACCTCGGGCGGCGGCGCCTTCGACAACGCCAAGAAGCTCATCGAGGACGGCTTCACCGACAAGGACGGCAAGCTCCACGGCAAGGGCTCGGACGCGCATCATGCGGCGATCACCGGCGACACCGTGGGCGACCCCTACAAGGACACCGCCGGCCCCGCGATCAACCCGATGATCAAGATCACCAACATCGTCGCGCTGCTGCTGCTGGCGGTGCTGGCGCAGTAAGCGATTTCAAGCGAAGTGACTTCACTTCGCGACTTGGAAATCGCGGCAAACCGATAAGTCGGAGCGTTTAGGGCTCTGATCCGGGCGCAATACCATGAGAGATTGGAGAACCCCGCCCCGGCGGGGCTTTTTCATTTCCGCCCTTCGGCGACCGATTTGATGACATGGCGTTTCATGCCATCGTTCCCGGCACGCGCTTGCACACGGGCGAGGCGATGGCGATCCCCCCTGGCTGAAGGAGAGGTGGATGATACTGCCCATGGCGCCGGCACCGGAGTTCTGAGTGATTGACGATAGGCATTGATAAGTCGCAAACTTAAACTGATAAGGCTCAACAGTCGCGGGGTGTGAGAGCTATGATTGAAGACGAAGATTATGAAGACATACCGGCTGATCCAGAAGAAGCGTTCGTAACACTGGAAGGGCGCATCCGCCGCCGCCTTGAGAAAAAACTTAACGAAAACGAAACCGGCAGTAGTTACTCATACTACTATCGTGAGTATATAAATGAAGTTCTTGCGTGCGTAACGGCACTAGGTCTCAATATTTTAAGAATTTGGAGCGCACGGTCAATTGATGAAATTGAATTAGAGTTTCATAATTTTTCACATGACGTTCAAAACTTTGTCGTGCAAATCAAAGTTCGCCGTAGCAGGCGGGAGAGGTGTTATAGTGTTGCGCTCGACGATTCTGACAAAGTAAAAATTCGCGTCCACCTTGCAAAAATAAAAGTTATAGTAGAAAATTCAGATGCTCCGATCGAGAAAAAGGAAACAATATTTGAAAGAATATCCGAGCTTTTACTAGAGGTCGACCGCAGCAGGACAAGAATGGATGCCTTTGCTGATTTTGCCGGGCGTCTAGCAGCGATTAGCGGAGGCTTCGCAAGAGACGGCGTTGAGCCGTGGATGAAGATGTTAAAACCGATTTTCGAGATTTTGGGAGCCGCGAAGGACGAAGAGGAAAATCGCCCTCAACTTCCCAAACCGTCGGAGCGCAAAAAATTGGAGCCCCCGCGCAGGCAACTTTCTAAGCCGAATTCTAAGCAGGAACCAGACGACGAAATCCCATTCTAGTTCCGGGCCAGAGCCTCTGAGCGATTGCGCGCCCTCTCAGCCTGCGCTAATCAGCGCGGGAGCCGAGGGGAGCCGCCCGATGATCTACGAAACACCGCAAGCCTATCTCGACGCGCCGCAGAAGGCGGTGGCGCTGTTCGGCATGTCGGGCTTGGGCAAGACCCGCACCGCGATGATGCTGCGCGGCGAGGACGACTGGTTCCACTACTCGATCGACTACCGCATCGGCACCCGCTACATGGGCGAGCACATCGTCGACAACTTCAAGCGCGAGGCGATGCGCAACCCGTTCCTGCGCCAGTTGCTGCGAACCGATTCGATCTACATCGCCTCCAACATCTCGTTCGAGAACCTCAGCCCGCTCTCGACCTATCTGGGCAAGCCGGGCGACCCGGCCAAGGGCGGCATCGCCTTCGAGGAATACATGCGGCGCCAGCGCCAGCACCGCGAGGCCGAGATCGCCGCACTCGACGACACGCCGCTGTTCATCGACAAGGCGCGCGACATCTACGGCTACGCCAATTTCCTCTGCGACA
>JACZTQ010000377.1 GCA_022573605.1 Pseudomonadota bacterium
TGTCGCGCAACGGCTATCTGGTGACCGTGGCACGCGACGCCGGCCATGCCTCGCGGCTGCTCCAAAGCCTGGCTTTCGACCTGCTGGTGATCGACGTGATGATGCCCGGCGAGGATGGCTTCAGCCTGACCCGGCGCATCCGCAAGGAAATCGACACGCCGATCCTGCTGCTGACGGCGCGGGGCGAGACCGGAGACCGCATCGAGGGGCTGGAGGCCGGCGCCGACGACTACCTGGCCAAACCGTTCGAGCCGCGCGAGCTGCTGCTGCGCATCGCCGCCATCCTGCGCCGGTCGGCACCACCGCCGATGCCCGTCGCCGCGCCGAAGACGCTGATGCTGGGCGAGGCGCATTTCGACATCCTGCGCGGCGAGTTGAAGCGTGGCGACGAGGTGGTCCGCCTGACCTCGACCGAACAGGCGCTGATGCGGGTTTTCTCGCGCCAGCCCAACGAGCCGGTCAGCCGCACCCGGCTGGCCGAGGAACTGGGTGGCGCCGGCGGCGAGGTGCAGGAACGCGCGGTCGATGTGCAGATCACCCGGCTGCGGCGCAAGATCGAGGTCAACCCCAAGGCGCCGCGCTACCTGCAAACGGTGCGCGGCTCGGGGTATATGCTGACGCCGGATTGAGGGGGGCAATGATGCGCAAGGCTGTGTTGGCGCCGGGCACGGCGATGCGAAGCTACTGCGTTGGCGGCAAACCATTCTGATCGAAAGGGAGAAGATCAAACGACCAACCATCGAACATCGGTGCTTGCAGCGCCACTGATCCGCCCCATAGATTGACCAACCATATGTGCCAGAGCCCCCTTGGGTCTGGCCGCCATCGGTCCAGAAACTCTGACGACGGACATTTAAAATGCGTCTGTTCGGTTATGTGATCTTGCCGGTTGGCTTTCTTCTCCTGGCTCTGGTGGTTTTCCGCCTGGTCCTGCCCGCATGTGCGGCGCTGCCGATGGTTGGCAAACTCTTCCCCTCGCGCTGTCCGGGCGCCAATATCGCCACCGCCGATACCGTCCTGCGTGCCGAACGCGACCGCGGAGCGGCGCTGCGATCGCGAATCGGACAACTGGAGCGCGGGCTTATGGCGCTTGGCAACTGCCCGATCCCGGAGCGCCGCGCCGAGGCGCCCTTTTGCCCGCCGGAGAGAATGCCGCCGCCGCCGAACGAGGTGGTGTTTCTGATCGACGCTTCGAAAAGCATGGAGGCCGGGATAGATGCGCCACGCACGATAGATGAGGAGCTGACACGGCTCTCCGCCGGCAGCAGGGGCATCCGCGCCAGGGACAGGGCCCGCTTCGACGAACTGGTACGTGAGGCGCGTTCGCCGCGTTATGGTGAGTCGCGCATCAGCTTCACCCGGCGCGCCTTGATCGCCGCGCTGGACCAGGTCGATGTCGGCCCGATGCGAGTGGGCTCGTTCAACGCCTGTGGCCGGCTCGCGATGTCGGTGCGGCTCACCGACGAGCGCAGGGCGCGCTCGCTGATCGAGGCGATACGTCTGGGTAACTACACCGCCCTCGCGGACGCCATCAAGCTCACGGCGGCGATGGTCACCGGCGGGACCACGGCCGAGGACCCGGTGAACGTGGTGCTGGTCAGCGACGGCTACGACACCTGCGGCGGCGATCCATGCGCCGCGGCGCGGGCGGTCAGATCCAGCCATCCGGGCCTGCGGTTCAACGTGATCGACCTGGTCGGCCTCCCCGACCTGCGCTGCGTGGCCGAGGAGACCGGCGGGTTCTATCAGGTCAAGCCCGCGGGCGTCGATATCAGCGCCCTGGCTGAAGCGATCCGTGCCGCGGCGCAGACCGCGCCGGGCGCCTGCCTGCCGGAGACCAATACGGTCGCGCCGGAGGAGCCGAGCCGGTAGGCGATCGATCGCCAGCGGTGGGAAAACCAGGACTTGGGGTTTCTCGATGAGTCACGCTTTGCACGACTTGGTATCCGGGCGCGCCCCGACCACCGCCTCATGGACGGGATTTACCCTCCACCCGGTCGAGGATGAAGGCGCCCTGCGCGGTGGCCACCGGGTCGCTCGGGTCGGAGGTGTAGGCGACCGCGCGGGCAAACCCGATCGACCGGGTCAGGCGGTAGCACTCGGCGCGCGCGAACACCGCCTCGCCGGCCGTCGCCGGGCGCATGTAGTCGATCCGCAGATCCAGCGTCGCCGTCGACTTGAGCTTCGCCGGCGCCGCCATCACCGCCCAGCCGCAGGCGGTGTCGAGCAGCGCCGTGACCACCCCGCCATGCAGCACCCCGGTCTCCGGGTCGCCGATCAGGCGCTCGTCATAGGGCACCGAGACCACCGCCACGCCGTCCCCGGCCTGGTGCAGCCGCATGCCGATCTCGCGGCTGAAGGGGATGCCGGTGATCGCCTCGCCCTCGCCGTCCGGCGCGGCCCGAGGCAGATCGAGCTTGCCGGACCGGGCCGGGAAGCGGTCCTTGCCACTGTCTGTCATCGCCGTCCTCCGCTGTTCCTGTCCGTCCTAGTGGATTAGCCGAAACGGAGGAGTCCGATTCAGGATTCCCTTTAAGCTGCGCCTGTGCGAGTCTGCGGTATGCGCACGGGAGTTTCAATCACTGTAGTTTCAATCACTGTTTCGGATGCCGGGC
>JACZTQ010000070.1 GCA_022573605.1 Pseudomonadota bacterium
GAAGCGACCGCGGAAACGAAAGGTCATCGCGCTGCAGAACATCCATCCCGCTTCGTCCGCCTCCCGAGCCACTTGACGCCACACCATACATATAGTGGCTGTGGGTGACAACCGGATAGGCACGGAACGAACGTCGGCTGGTGACGACACCAGCTTCCTTGGGGTGCCGCTTGCTGCGTCGCTTTTCGGCACGAAAAAGCTTGAGATCAGTCCAAATCAACAGATTATCAAGGCTGATATTCAGTTTCTGCAAGACATTGGTCCAACTGCCGCGTCGGGGCTTAAGGATGGCATCCGTCCGCGAGTGGAGGCCTTCTTCAAGAAGGTCGCCCGAAGGATCAGCGAGGGTAGCGCCAGCCTCGAAGAATTGCGTCCAGTGCTTGAGTTCCTAGCACGCGGGCATTCTCCGGCTTGGATGTTGTTGTCAGAGATCGAGGAAGAGGCGGGCGGCCCATCAGGCGTTGACCGTGCTGCAGATTACGTACGTCGATATCTCGAGACTCAGCCGCCGGTCACTGATGCTCGGCCCGCGTGGAAGCGGCTTGTTACTCTCTATCGCGCCGCGGGCAACTTGATTGGAGCTTGTGACGCTATCCTGAAGGTTGCAGAGATAGCCGAGCCACCGCTCTTCGAGCTCAGCTCTATCGCCAATTGGCTCAACACCGCGCCCGAGGCCAAGGATGGAATAGACGTCGCCGATCGCAGAGAGTTATTCGGCCCGATCGCGAGATTGATGGAGTCGCGTATCAGCGATGCTTCTGCGACCGACCTTTCACGTTTGGCGTGGCTGCATTTGCACTCAGGCGATGCAGTTCGCGCACGTCAGGTGGCTAAACTTGGTCTGGAGCGGGACCCAAACAATACTTTCTGCCAACGCTTGGTGGAAAGATTCATGGAAGACGAACGAGAAAGACGTTGCTAGCTCTCGGATCATGGGCGCCCACTCTGTGCGAGAGCGGCCCGGCGAATGGGGCGATAGTCTGACTGCTTATATTTCGGCTCAACTGCCTCAGATGGCCCATTTTTGCTCCGGGATTGACATAAGGTACGAGTGCAATCGCAAGGTAAATTGACAATCGGCTTTATGCGCAACATAAACGTAACCAGTGCCAGTTGTTGCAAGCGGAGGCAGGGCAGTGGCTATCCGAAAGCGGGTGTGGCGGAACGCGAGCGGCGAGCAGACCGCTTGGGTTGTCGATTACAAGGACCAGGAAGGTCGCCGACGTCACAGGACTTTCAAGCGTCAAAAGGATGCGAAAACATGGTGGGAGGGACAGGCGGCCTATGAGATTGCGCAAGGCATTCATACGCCTGTCAGCTCGTCCATTGCGCTTGGTGAGACGGCGGACCTGTGGCACAAGCACTGTGGGGCTGAGGGTCTGGAGCGCAGCACCCTCCAACAGCGCCGCCAGCACATCGACTTGCACATTAAGCCGTTTGTCGGCGGCGTGAAGTTGGGCGAACTTAGTGCCCCGCGCGTTCATGCTTTCCTCGATCAGCTTCGTGATGCCGGGCGCTCCCTCGCGATGCGGCGCAAGGTTCTCACGAATTTGAAAACAATTCTATCCTATGCACAGTCTCGTGGGCTCGTGGCCCAGAATGTTGCTCGAAGCGTTCGCGCCCCTGCCAGCAGGCGGGACGAGATGCGCGAGATGCGCCCGGGCGTAGAGATGCCGACAAAGGCTGAGCTACGCGCCATGATCGACAATGCTTCCGCGCGCTGGCGGGGGTTCATCATCACCGCGATCTTTACCGGGATGCGGGCGAGCGAGTTGCGCGGGCTCCGCTGGCAGGATGTAGACCTAGACGCGGACGTGATCCATGTGCGGCAGCGGGCCGACGCTTGGGGCAAAATGGGGCCGCCCAAGTCGAAGGCTGGGCGCCGTGACATTCCGCTGGCACCGATGGTCAAAAATGCGTTGCGGGAGTGGCGGCTCGCCTGTCCGAAAAACGAATCCGGCGCGCTCGACCTAGTGTTTCCGAATAATCTCGGCCGTGTCCAGAGTCACTCGAACATCTGGAAGCGCGTCTTTTGCCCGCTTCAGGTCGAATGCGGCATCACGCGGGACGACGGGAAGGCAAAATATGGGCTGCACGCCCTCAGGCATGCGGCGGCGTCTTTGTTCATTGAACAGGGGTGGACCCCGAAAAAAGTGCAGACGGTGATCGGACATGCGTCGATTCAGATGACATTCGATCTTTACGGCAAACTGTTTACCGACGAAAAGAGTGACCGCCGGGCGATGGAGCTGGTGGAGGCGGCGCTTCTGGCGGGCTAGTGTGTGCAACAAGAACGCAACATAAAGCAGTTAAAATGAATGAAAACAACATCGTTCCACGGCCTTCTAAGCCGATGGTCGCAGGTTCGAATCCTGCCGGGGTCGCCAAGACTGATCCGGGTGACTGATATCGGAGGAAATACCATGGCCGTCGAGACCCCGATCTGCGATTTCGGCTGGCGGGCGCCCGACTTCACCCTGCCGGCGACCGACGGCAAGGCCCGGTCGCTGGCGGATATCCGCGGGCCCAACGGCACGCTGATCATGTTCATCTGCAACCATTGCCCCTATGTGCGCGGCGTGATCGAGCGCATCGTGCGCGACGGGGCCGCGTTGCAGGAGCTGGGCATCGGGGTGGCGGCGATCTGCGCCAACGATGCCGCCAACTATCCCGAAGACAGCTTTGGAAAGATGGGACAATTCGCCGCCGCCAACGGCTTCCCCTTCCCCTATCTGCACGACGAGTCCCAGGCCGTGGCGCGGGCCTACGACGCTGTCTGCACGCCCGATTTCTTCGGCTTCGACGCCGGCCTGGGGTTGCAGTACCGGGGCCGCCTCGACGCCTCGCGGCGCGAGGCCGGCCCGGCCGGCCTGGAGCGCGAACTCTACCAGGCGATGAAGGGGGTGGCGGAGACCGGCCGCGGGCCGGCCCGCCAGACCCCGTCGATGGGCTGCTCGATCAAGTGGAAGCCGGCCGGGTAGGGGCCGCGCGATTACCGGGACGCCCGCATGGCGGCCGAGAAGAAATAGATCGATCCCGCGCCAAGCAGCGCCGAAACCGAGGTGATGTCACCGAGCAGGATCGCGGCGGCCATGCTCATGCCCAACAGGAAGGGTACGACCTACTTGAGCAACACCTTCAGGAAGGTCGTCATGAGGCGGCATCGCGCTCGGCGCGGTCGATCTGGTCGGTGTCGAAGAGCCGCGCGCGGGTCAGGCCGCCGTTGCTGACGATGCAGGCCAGGTCGGACAACGATCGGCGCTGGTCCTCCGGGATCGCGTAATAGGCGCGAACCAACTCGTGCGCTTCCTCGTCGGTGAGGGTGTTGCCCCGCGCCCCGCCGGTGTCGGGCGTCTGGCCGTCGAGACCCTCGAAGAAGAACGACACCGGCACCTTCATGGCCGCCGCGATGTCCCACATGCGGCTGGTGCTGATCCGGTTGGTCCCGGTCTCGTATTTCTCGAGCTGCCGGATCGAGACCCCGATCATGTCGCCAAGCTGCCGCCGGGGCATTCCCAGCATCCAACGGCGGTGGCGGACCCTCCGCCCGGCCTGAAATTCGATTGAATGCTCCATCTCTCGGTTGTCCCCGTTCTTCCGGCCCTTCGCCTCTGGTAGGATGGTCCCGCCGCCGGGAGAGCTATTCGGTTCCGTTTGAAAGCTCGAAGAACCCCGCTTCCGCTCCCGACGAAAGCACCTCTACCGCTTCGATCAACTGGATCATGCAGTAGAGGCTCCAGGGCGGCTCCCGACCTTCGCGGAGCCGTTCTTGCGCCCAATCCTTGAGCTTGGTCATTTCCATCAACGGCGTGTTCATCTTCCTCTCCCTGTTCCCGAATTTGTTAAGACCGGCGCCCGGCGCAAGGTGACCTGCACGGCCGGGCATTAACTATATTGATAGCATGGAACTGATTACGATTAAATCTGTTAACTAATTATATCTACTAATTTCATATAAGAAGAAATTGCTCACTCTACCTCTAGTTGAAAGTAAATATCATGCTAGTTTCAAATCAAAACCAATTGTGTGTCAGGATATATTATTATTCATCAATGGAGGGATTATTTTCTTCTCTTTGAATTGTATTTGACCAGACCTGTGCGCATGATGACTTGTGTGGTTAGGTAATAATCATTTAATAATTCAGAATAAATATGTTGAATACTGATAATTTAAGAAAATTAGCCAATGCCATACAATCATAATTCCTCGCTCTCCTTCTGATTGAAAACATATTTCCGATTGATTTCAAATAGAAACCGAGCTTGCAGCTTGTTCATCGCGACCGGCCGTCTTGCGGACCTGCGCGGGCGGGGGAGACGGGCGGACAATCATGTCCGCCCTACCCGGGTCACCCGAGGGGCGGCCGGTTTCGCGACTCGCCGCCCGGCTCAGGGCGTCATTTCGTCGGCGCGATCACCCGGTGCGCGGCATCGGCTGGATGTTCTGGTTGAGGCGGAAGAAGTTCTCCGGATCGTATTTCGTCTTCACCGCGACCAGCCGCTCGAAGGTGGCATCACCGTAGGAGGCGCGCAGCATCGCCTCGTTGTCCTCGCCGTCGCCAAGGAAGTTCAGGTAGATGCCGCCACCGGTGCCCTGGCGCATTTCGTCCCAGAAATCGCGGGTCCAGGCAATCGCCCGGTCGCTGTCGGCGGGGTCGGTCCACGAGGTATCGATGCTGAGCATGAAATTCGCCTCCCGCCCGCCCAGCGCCGTGGTCTCCGCCGGCACCCGAGCCGCAGCGCCGCCCATGTGGCGGATCGCCAGCAGGGAGGTGGGGTGCGGCCGGTCGAGCGCCCGGGCGACGATGCGATCAATCGCATCGTCGTCGAGGGTATCGTGGTAAAGCGACTTCCAGTGGTTCCGCCGCTCGCGCTTGATGGTGAAGTAAGGGTCGAAGGCCTGCTGCAAGGCGGAGTAGGGGAGCGTTCCACTGATGTCGAGCAGGGGTTCGCCAAGTTCGCGCAGAGGCTGGATGTATTGCGCGCCCTCCGCGACCGGCCCGCAATGCATGCCCGCCGGAATGACCACCGGTCGGCCGTGCAACTCCGCCGGGAAATTTTCGTGCGCCGGGATGGTCCAGAACAGGAAGTTGGCGGTGTATTCATCCGGGGCGTCGGCCACGAAGTCGCGCCAATAGCGAAAGATCCGCGCCGCATCCCGTGCATCCTTCAACGGATAGAACGGGCCGCAGAAGGTCACCTCGGGGCCGGTCGGGTGGGCCTCGAACTCGAACGACGTGACAATGCCGAAATTACCGCCGCCGCCGCGCACCGCCCAGAACAGATCGGCGTTCTGCGCTTCGCTGGCGGTCAGGTATTGCCCATCGGCGGTGACCATGTCGACCGAGACCAGGTTGTCGCAGGCGAAGCCGTGCTTGCGGTTGAGCCAGCTGTGGCCGCCGCACAGCGTCAGCCCGGCGATGCCGGTTCCCGACACGATGCCGAGCGGCACGGCGAGGCCGAAGGCCTGGGTTTCGCGGTCAACGTCACCGATGGTGGCGCCGCCGCCGGCCCGCACCCGGCGCGCCGCGACATCGACACGGATCGCGTTCATCGCCCCGAGGTCGATGACGATGCCGCCGTCGCAGACCGCATTGCCGGCGACGTTGTGGCCGCCGCCGCGCACCGCGACCAGCACCCCGTTGGCGCGGGCGAAGTTGACCGCGTCGATGACATCGGCGACCCCGCTGCACCGGGCGACGATCGCCGGGTGTTTGTCGATGCTGCCGTTCCAGACGATGCGCGCGTCGTCATAGCCGGCATCACCCGGGGTGAAGCAGGCGCCGCGCATTCCAGTGGCGAGCGCCGCGACGGCCTCGTCACTGATCGCCGTGTTGATGGTATGAGCTTCTGACATTCTGGCCTCCCAAAAAATGTTACCCAATGGTCTCCTGCTGGGCGATGCTGGGCGATGCTGGGAGTGTTGCGCCCCCACGGCCTGCACTCAACTACAAAAACTGGACTAGGAGAGACAGCGCCGGCGCGGTAGGCTTTGCGGTATTATGAAAAGCTATGGCCAGTATTGCCCCGTCGCGCGGGCCTCCGAGATTCTGTCGCAGCGTTGGACGCTGCTTTTGCTGCGCGACCTGCTGGGCGGCATCCGGCGCTTCAACGATCTTCGCCGCGGCGTGCCGCTGATGTCGCCGTCGCTGCTGTCGCGACGCCTCAAGGAGCTCGAGAAGTGGGGCATGGTGGTGCGCGTTCGCGACCCCCGGTCCGGTGCCGTCGAATACCACGCGACCCCGATGGCGCTTGAGTTGCGCCCGGTCATCGATCTGCTCGGCGCCTGGGGTCAGCGCTGGGTGCGAAACCGGCTCATCGACGATGAGCTCGATGTCAATCTGCTGATGTGGGACGTGAGCCTGCGGGTCGATCCCAATCGGTTCGGCCCCGGCCAAACCGTCATCGGCTTCGAATACACCGACCGGCCGAGACTGAAGAAGGACGATTGGTGGGTCGACAAGTGGTGGCTGGTGATGGCGGATGGCGAGAGCGATCTGTGCCTCCGGGACCCCGGATTCGAGGTCGATCTCCATATCCTCACCGACCTGCGGACGATGACGAAGGTCTGGATGGGGGACATCCCGGTGCGCGCGGCGCTGCGCTCGGGGGGGATCGAACTGTTGGGTGCGCGGGCGCTCGCGGACAGTTTCGAGGACTGGCTGCCGCTGTCGTCCCACGCCCTGCACGAACGCCCCCCCGACTCGCTGAACCTGGAGCGGATCCTCGCCGCTGCCCAGGCGGGGGCCGCCGGATAGGCTGGACCATCTCGCGTGGTGCGGGCGGTGGCCGATGGCGGACAATCCTCTGCGCCGATGCGTTAGAGAGTGATTAACCATAAACACCCCATTTTTCGTATTTCGTTCAAATTCAACAACTTAACCCCATGCGCACGCGTGCGCACCCCTCTTGCACACCCCGCTCCCGCCCGGGCGGACAATCATGTCCGCCCTACCGGAATCACCCCCGCATCAGCAACCGCATCGCCCGGATGCCCAGCGCCGGGCCCAGCGACATGATCGCCAGCACCCAGGGCCAACCGATCAGCGCCGCCAGCGCCGGGGCGATCTGCACCGTCATCGCCGTCAGCAGGAAGCCGAGCGCGTTCTGCACTGTCAGCAGCGAGCCGGCCCGCTCCGGCGGGGCGGCGTCGGCGACCAGGGTCGAGTAGAGCGCCGAGTCGGGGATGATGGCGATGCCCCAGACGATCAGCACCGCCATCATCAGCCAGGCCGGGCCGCCGTAGAGCAGCGCCGAGGCCAGCGCGGCGCCGCCGCTGGCGATCAGGCAGAACTGCGCCACCCGGGCCCGCCCGATGCGGTCGGCGAGCCAACCCGCCGGCACGCAGGCCAGCCCGCCGAGCGCGATGGCGGCGAACGCGGTGAGCTTGCCCAAGCCCCCGGCGTCCGCCGTCCCCGCCAGCGTGTAGGAGCCGGTGGCGAAGACCGCGACCCAGGCCCAGAAGGCGTAGAGCTCCCACATGTGGCCGATATAGCCGATCACCGCCAGGCGGATGCGCCGGTCGGTCCAGATCAGCGCTACGGCGGTGACATCAAGGCGCGACGCGGTGGCGTGGTAGGGGCCGAGCCCCACCGTGAGGATGGCGACCCCGCCCGCCGCCGCCAGCCCCGTGCTGGCCCAGATCGTCAGGCGCCACTCGGCCCCGCCGATGAACGAGATCAGATGCGGGCTGGCCGAGCCGATGGTCAGGGCGCCAACCAGCAGGCCGATCAGCAGCGCCCGGTCGGTCTTGCCCCAGCCGGTGGCGATCTTCATCGCGACCGGGTAGACCCCGGCCATCGCCGCCCCGGTCAGGGCGCGCAGGCTGACCGCCTCCCAGCCGCCGATCGGCACCGCCAGCAGCGCCAGGTTGGCGGCCGCGGCGGCAAACGTCGAGAGCATGAAGACCCGGCGCGGGTCGTAGCGGTCGGCGAATCCCAGCACCGCATAGACCAGCGCGCCGGCGCCGAAGCCGAGCTGCACCGCGGTCGAGAGCCAGGCCAGGCGGGCGGCCGAGAGCCCGGCCTCGCGCGCCATCTCGGGCAGCACCGCGGCCGACGAGAACCACAGCGACAGCACCGCGATCTGGGTCACGATCAGCACCGCCACCGAGGCGCGTTTTGTTCCGAAGACCGGCATTCTCCCCCGCTTGTCCCGAATTGACGCGCGGCGATCTAGCGGGTTCAATCGCCCGCCGTCCAGTCAAAAGGAAACCGTCCCCATGACCGAAGATCACCGCTCCATCGTGCGCCGGGGGCGCCGGCCGCAATCGGCCTCGTGGCCGGTGGTCAGCCCGATCTCGCCCTCGGTGGTCTATGCCAGCCCGGACGCCGACGCGCTGGACGCGCAATACGAGGGCCGCGCCGAGGGCTACACTTACGCCCGCGAGGGCCACCCGAACTGGACCATCCTGGCCGACAAGCTCGACTGGATGGAGGGGACGCCGACGGATTCGGGGGGGGGTGTCGTCACCGCCTCCGGCATGGCGGCGGTGGGGGCGGCGTTCCAGGCCGTGCTGAAGACCGGCGACCATGTGGTGGCGGGCAACCAGCTCTATGGGCGCACCCTGCGGCTGCTGAAGGACGAGATGCCGCGCATCGGGGTCGAGGTGACCCTGGCCGACCCGACCGACGGGGCCGCCTTCGTCGCCGCGATCCGGCTCGAAACCCGGCTGGTGCTGGTCGAGGTGGTATCGAACCCGACCCTGCGGGTCGCCGACATGGCGCCGATCGCCGCCGCCTGCAACGAAAAGGGGGTGCTGCTGGCGGTCGACAACACCTTCACCACGCCCCGGCTCTATCACCCCTTCGAGCACGGGGCCGACCTGGTGATCCATTCGGTGACCAAGATGCTGGGCGGGCATTCCGACCTGACGCTGGGCTACGTGGCGGCGCGCGAGCGGGAGCTGGCGCGGCGGCTCTACGAGGTCGCGGTGACCTGGGGGCTGACGCCGAGCCCGTTCGACTGCTGGCTGGCCGAGCGCGGGCTGAACAGCTTCGAGGTCCGCTTCGACCGCGCACAGGCCAACGCGGCGGCTCTGGCCGACCATCTGGCCGGGCTGGAGGGGGTCGAGGCGGTGCTCTATCCGGGCCGGACCGACCACCCGGACCACGACCGGGCGGTGGCCTTGCTGGGCGGGCAGGGCGGCAACATGGTCGGCTTCCGCCTGAAGGGCGGGCGGGCCGAGGTGAACCGGTTTGTGCGCGCCGCCGAGCATATCCCCTTCGCCCCGACGCTGGGCGATATCGCCACCACGCTGTCGCATCCGGCGTCGAGCTCGCACCGGGCGTTGAGCCCGGAGGACCGCGCCGCGCTGGGCATCACCGAGGGGTTCATCCGGGTTTCCGTGGGCATCGAGGAGATCGGCTTGCTGAAGGACGAGTTCGCGGCGGCGGTGGCGGCGAGCCGGGCGGGGTGATTCCGGCGCCGTCACGGCCCTCCCCCCCGACCCCTCTCCCAGAGGGAGAGGGGGGCGAAATCGGCGGCGGCGGCGCGTCCCCCCTCTCTTGGGGAGGGGGGAGGGCAGTGACGACGGTGCTGGGGCCGACGGCGGGGCGCCCCGCCTCACGCCACCCGGTTCGGCGGCTCGCGCCCCTCGAAAAAGGCGCTGAGGTTCTCGACCACGGTCATGCCCATGGCCTCGCGGGTCTCGATGGTGGCGGAGCCGAGATGGGGCAGCAGGCAGACGTTCGCCATCCCGGTCAGCGCCGCGCTGAGCGCCGGCTCGCGCTCGTAGACATCGAGCCCGGCGCCGGCGATGGCGCCGGCCTCGAGCGCCGCGACCAGCGCCGCCTCGTCGATAAGGTCGCCCCGCGCCGAGTTGATGAGATACGCCGTGGGCTTCATCCGGGCCAGCCGCGCGGCGTCGATCAGGTGGATGTTGTCGCCGCCGCCGGTGCAGTGCAGCGAGACGAAATCGGCCACCTGCAACACCTCCTCGATGGTCGCGAGCTGTTTCGCCGGCACCCCCGGATCGGTGATCGGATAGGCGTCGTGGAACACGATTTCCATGTCGAGGGCGTGGAAACAGCGCTTCGCCATCGCCTTGCCGATGCGGCCCATGCCGATGATGCCCAGGGTCTTGCCCTGGGGCGAGGTGCCCATCAGTTGGGTCGGGCGCCAGCCGGTCCATTCCCCCGCGCGCAGCATGGTCTGGCCCTCATGGATGCGCCGGGCGACGTTCAGCAACAGGGTCAGGGCGATGTCGGCGGTGGCGTCGGTCAGCACGCCGGGGGTGTTGGTGACCACCAGGCCCGCCGCCTTGGCCGCCTCGAGGTCGATGTTGTTGAAGCCGACGCCGAACTGGCCGAGGATCCTGGCCCGCCCGGGCGCGGCCAGCACCTCGGCGTCGATGGTGTCGGTCACGGTCGGGCAGACGGCGTCGAAATTGTCCAGCGCGTCCTTCAACTCGGCCGCGCTCAGCGCCACGTCGGCCTGGTTCAGCACCACGTCGAAGCGCGCCCGCAACGCGGCCTCGACGCTGGCCGGCCACTTGCGCGAGCAGATCACTCGGGGTCTGGTCATTGGTTTTTCTCCCTGGCTTTCGTGTTTTCCCCTACGCGCTCTGGCTCTCGACGGCGCGCATCGGTGGGCCGCATACCATAGTGCTTCTGGTAGGTCATGGCGAAATGCGAGCTCGACGAGAATCCGCACAACACGCCGATCTCCAGGGTCGAGAGATTGGTGTGCAGCAGCAGGTCGCGCGCGTTCTCGAGGCGCAGCGCGCGGTAGAACCGCGCCGGAGAGGTCTCGATGTTCGATTTGAACATGCGCTCCATGCGGCGCAGTTGCAGCCCGGCGAGGGCGGCGATCCGCGCCACTTTCAGCGGCGTCTCGATATTGGCCCGCATCAGCTCGATCGCCTTTTGCAGCGGCGCGGGCAGGTTGTCGAGCCGGTCGAGCTGGCCCGGGCGCTGGTGGATGGCGGCGTTGCGGATGCGGTCGATCTGGAACTGGTTCGCCACCGCGCGCGACAGGGCGGGGCCGTGGTCGCGCTCGACCAGTTGCAGCATCATGTCCATGCAGGCGATGCCGCCCGAGCTGGTCCAGCGGTCGCGGTCGATGACGTAGAGGCCCGGCGAGCAGTCGAGATCGGGGAAGGTCTCGACGAAACGACGCCACCAGGCGAGTCCCGCCTTGAAAGACTCGTCGTCTCTCGTCTTCAGGGGGGCGTAGGTGTGTCCGAGCAGCATCATCGCCGCGGGGACGTCGGTGGGGTTGATGGAGCCTGCGGAGAGGATGTCGTCGTCGCGGGCCACGGCAAGGCTCTCGAGATCGTCGTAGCTGCCGAGCCTCTCGGGCGCGGGGGGGAAGGCGAAGGCGGACAGCTCCTTCGGGCCCATGTGGGCGACCTGGTCGATCAGAAACGGGGGTACATACTTGCTCACGTCCACGGAGACCGGGAGGATGACCACGTAGGTGACCCATACCTCCTGGGCGTCGGAGTTGCTCCTGAAATACAGGAGCGCATGTCCCTTGGGGTGCTCGGCGCTGCCTCTGTCGAAGACGACATCCATTGCTTGAGCGCTTCTCCGGTCTTGGGCTGTCCACACATTATACGCCAGCGGAGGGACAGAAGCCCAAGTCTGGTCATGCCGGGGCGCTCCAGACGATGCTGCTGATATAATCTGGTCGAATCCAGGACTCGATACCGAGATGTACAGACACCTGCTCAGGCCGATGCTTTTTAGGCTGCCACCGGAGGCGGCCCAGAAGGTCGCGGCTCCCTTCGGCCTCGGCGTCAGCCCCGAACAACGCTCGCAGCTGGTCCTCCGCATTGGCGTTGAGCAGCGCGACGTAGCGGTCGGCTTCCGCGCTCACCTCGGCCGTCGTCGGAGGCTCCGGAGCGGCGGGCGGGGCCGCCTCGACCACGATGGTCACCCGGCCCTGCACGCCCTCGCTGCTGGCGATCACGTCGGCGGACCCGGCCGACCTGGCGCTCACGCGTCCGGTCTGGTCCACCGTCAGCACGTCGGCATCGCTCGACGACCAGTCTACGGTCCGGTCCGAAAGCACTTGCTGGCGAGCGTCGCGCACCTCGGCCCGTAGAGCCACCGAGGCGTCGACGATGAGCGGTGCGTCGCCCCCCTGGATCACCACCGCAGCCACTACGGC
>JACZTQ010000378.1 GCA_022573605.1 Pseudomonadota bacterium
CCTGGGCCGCGCGGTCTGGTATGGCCCGGGCGCGGACGAGGCCGCCGGGGACACCGATGCCCTGCTCGAAGATACCCTCGTGCTCGACGCCGTCTGGCTCTCGCGCGCTTTCGTCCAGGTGCTGGAGGACACACCCACCCGCGAAGCGGGCGGCATGCTCGACCACCGGCGCTTCCCGGACATCTGGACCGACCACGGCCGTCCCGAATGGTACAAATACTCGCCGGACGAATACCAGCGCGTCGCCCTGATGATGCGCCGGTTCGACGTTGCACTGCCGACGCGGGCGTCTTCTGGCGAGCGCAGTCTCGTGCCCCAGCTGGTTCCGGAAATCCGCCCCAAGCTCCCCTGGACCGCACCGGAGGACGCGGCCGGGCGAAAGGTCCGCCTCGCCTGCCAGCTCGACCACGAGGCGGAGGGCCTGATGGCGCGCTTCATCGCCGCGACCGAGCCCTATCACGTCTACGTCGGTGGCAGGGGTCTGTTCTGGCAGGAAGGTGTCTTTCTGCGTGACAGCTTCTCCTTCAAAAACGAGGCCCTTGTCACCGTCCAAGGCAGTGAAAAGCCGCTGGTCAGCATCGTTGTCTCCGGCGACCAGCCGGGCTTCCTTATGAACGAGCTGCACCGGACGCTCGAATCCGTGATCGATTTCTGGAAGGGAATGACCACGACCTATCACATTCTTTGCCCGACAAGGGCGGCAGACAACGGCTACTGTCGCGGCGACTTCAAGTTCGAGACCGTGCAGCGCCGGGCGGCGGAGGCCGGCAGCGGACTACAGTGCGATGACTGCGACACGAAATGGACTCCGGAACAACTGCTTCATGGCCTTGAGGCGGTGCGCGACCGGCGCGAGGCCGACTACCAGACGAGTTATCTCTATTACCACCAGAAGCGTCCCTGCCCGCGAACCTTCCTCCTGCGCCCGGCTGATCGGAAGTGGCACAAGGTCACCTCATGGGCGGGTATCGTGGGCGAACGGTTCCACCTCACCCTGGTCTCCGAACTCAGCGGCAAGGAGGTCAAGTCAAAGGAGTTCTCGATCCGCAAGGAATGGACGAAATGGCTCGGCCCGCTCACCCGCGTCGCTTCCATGGCCCTGACCGGCCTCGCCGTGCCCCTCGGCGGCGATCTCGCCACGCAACTCAGTGAAGGCGCGGCGGCGTTGGACAAACTCGCCGGGCTGCCCACCGCGGAAGGTGGTGCGGCGGCGCCGGAAGACACGCGCGAAGCCCGGCAGCGCGACGGGCCTTTGGTTGCCACCGATGCCCAGCTCCATCAGCTGCTCAAACTACTGAAGAGAATCGGTCTCGACCCGCGCGAGAGCGGCATGGATATGGCCGAGACCCGGGATGGCCGCTGGCTATGGATGACGGTCGAGGAAGCCGCGACGCACGACAGACCCGAAGCGCGGATTGGCTGATACGCCCCAGCCGGTCCTGCCGACGGTCTTGCACGGCGGGTCGTGCATCACCTGGAAATCCGCCCGGATATCAACCGCGCAGCGCCGCCAACTGGTCGCCATAGCCGTCGGCATTGGCAACAACGTCGATCAGCGTCGGCCCGTCCGCCGCGAAGGCCGCGCTCAGCACCGGGGCGATGTCGTCGCCCGGCGCCACCCGCCAGGCCCGGCAGCCCAGCGCCCCGGCGCAGGCGGCGAAATCGGTGCTGGCGGTGCGCACCCCGCTCGAGCGGAGTTGCTGGCGCTGCTGCTTGATATCGATCAGCGACAGGGCGGCGTCGTTGATGACGATGACGGTGAGGCGGCAGCCCAGCGCCGCCGCGGTGGCCAACTCGCCCAGGCACATCATCAGGCCGCCGTCGCCGGTGACCGCGATCACATGGCGCTCCGGTTGCTCCAGCGCCGAGGCGATGGCGGCGGGCAGGGCGTAACCCATGGTCGAGAGACCGTTGGACTTGAGCACCCCGAAGGGCTCGACCGCCGGCCAGGCGGCGAAGGTCGAGAACATGTGCGCGCCGGCATCGACGGTCAGCCGGGTGCCCGCCGGGGCGGCCCGGGCGGCGGCCGCGACGGTGGTTGCCGCGGTGTGGCCGGAGCCGCCGAGGGCGAGCTTGCCGGCGATGGCGCGCCTTGCCGCCTCGATCTCGCCGGCGCTCCAGTCGCTCGGGCTCAGCGCGGGCGCGAGGGCGGCCGTGATCGCCGCCAGATCGCCGATCACCCGGCAGGCCGGCTCCACCGCCAGCGGGGTCGCCGGCGCCGGGCAGAGGTCGAGGACCGGGCTCGCGTAGGGCCAGCTTCCGGGGATGATCTCGATCGGGTCGAGGCCGAAGAGGACGATCAGGTCGGCGGCGTGGATCAGCTCCGCCTCCGCCGTCGCGCCGGTGAAGAACCCGGCGAACCCCGGGTGCGACGCGGGCACGACGCCGCTGGCCTTGTAGGTGGTGAGCACCGGGCAGGCGAGCGCGGCCGCCAATTGGCCGAGGGCGGAGGGGGCGCGCCCGTGCCGGGCTTCCAGCCCCGCCAGGATGACCGGCCGCCGGCTGGCCGCGAGCAGTGCCGCGGCTTTGTCGAGCAGCGCCTGCGCGGGCGCGGGCGGCTGCGGGGCCGGGGGCGGGGGCGTTGCCCCGGTCACCGGCGACG
>JACZTQ010000071.1 GCA_022573605.1 Pseudomonadota bacterium
TCGAGCGGGTCACGAACATCCTCAGCGTGCCGCCATGAAGGCCCGGCTCGCGCTTCCTTGCCGCCAGATCGACCACCAGCGGCTCGTCCGGCACCCGCTCGGCGACCGGAGGCAACTCGCCGGCAGCCACCCGTCCGGCCAGGGCGGGGGTCTCGATCAGCGGCCCGGGCAGACCGGCGGCGGCGGCGGGCAGCGCCAGCCAGAGCGCCGCGACCAGGCCGCCGAGCGCCCCCCGCCGCCGATTTCGCCCCCCACTCCCCCTGGGAGGGGGGTCGGGGGAGAGGGCCGTGACCACGCCTGTGAGCGCCCCGCTCATGGCAGCGGCCCTCGATTGGAACCGAGCGGCCAAACCGTGCTGCCGGCGCCGATTTCGCCCCCCACTCCCTCAGGGAGGGGGGTCGGGGGGGAGGCTGCAGCGGCGCCGCCGGGTGCGGCGCGGCAGGGGTTATCGCGGAGGGAAGCCGTTATCATCGCGCGCTCCGCACCAGATGACCGGGCGCCACCTTGATGAACCCGGGCACCGCGTCGCCCTCGTAGCGGAACGGTCCGGGCCAGGTTTCGGGCTCGCCGGCGCCCAGCGCGACGGCGGCCAGATCGAGCCGGCGGTCGATCTCCGGCTCGGGGTGGGCGGCGATCAGCGCCCTGGTGTAGGGGTGGCGCGGATCGCCGAACACACAATCGGCCGGGCCCTGCTCGACCACCCGGCCCCGGCGCATCACCATCACCCGGTCGGCCAGTTGCGCCACCACCGCGAGATCGTGGCTGATGAAGATGTAGGACAGCCCCATCTCCCTCTGCAACTCGGCCAGCAGCTCCAGCACCTCGGCCTGCACCGACACATCGAGCGACGAGGTCGGCTCGTCGCAGACCAGCAGCTCGGGTTGCAGCGCCAGGGCGCGGGCGATGGCGATGCGCTGGCGCTGGCCGCCGGAAAAGGCATAGGGGAAGCGCGCCAGATGATCCGGCGACAGGCCGACGCGGTCCATCAGATAGGCCGCCCGGTCGCGCCGCTCGGCGCCCGTGCCCTGGCGGTGAATGCGCATCGGCTCGGTCAGGATGTCCTGCACCGACATGCGCGGGCTGAGCGACGAATAGGGGTCCTGGAAGACGATCTGGACCCGGCGCCGGAAGGCCTTGAGCGCCGCGCCGCGGAGCGCCGTGACATCCTGCTTGATGCCGTCGGCGCCGCAAAACTCGATCACCGCGCCGGGGTCGGGGCGCTCGGCGCGCAGGATCAGCCGGGCCACGGTCGACTTGCCCGAGCCCGACTCGCCGACCACCGCGACGGTCTTGCCGCGCTCGACGGTGAGGTAGAAATCGGCCAGCGCGACGGTCGGCGGGTCGGGCGGAGCGAAGGCCCGCGCCCGGCCCGGATAGGTCTTCGACAGGCGCTCCACATGGAGGATCGCATCCTCCCACTTCTCCTCGAAACGGGCGATATCGCGCGGCACCTTGGGCGCCGCCGCGACCAGCTTGCGGGTATAGGAATGCCCCGGCGTCTCCAGCACATCGCGCACGGTGCCGGACTCGACCAGCCGCCCGCGTTGCAGCACGATGACCCGGTCGGCCATGTTGGCGACCACGCCCAGATCATGGGTGATCATGATCACCGACATCCGGCGGTCGCTCTGCAAGCGGCGCAGCAGGTCCAGCACCATCGCCTGGGTGGTGACGTCGAGGGCCGTGGTCGGCTCGTCGGCGATCACCAGCGCCGGGCCGGCGATCATCGCCATGGCGATCACCGCGCGCTGGCGCAGGCCGCCCGAGAGCTCGAACGGATAGGCCCGGAAGATGCGCTCCGGGTCGGGCAGGCCGACCTCGGCGAAGATCTCCAGCACCCGGGCCCGCTCGTCGGCCGCTCCCTTGGCCAGCCGGTGGGTGCGCAGCACCTCGCCGACCTGGTCGCCGACCCGGTGCAGCGGCGACAGCGCGCTCATCGGCTCCTGGAAGATCATCGACAGGGTATGGCCCCGCAGGTCGCGGAATTTCTCCCGGCCCTGGTCCAGCAGGTCGATCACCCGGCCGTCGTGACGGAGCATGGCGCGGCCCTGGAAGCAGTGCGCCGCTTTGGGCAGCAGGCCCATCAGCGCCTTGCCGATCAGGGTCTTGCCCGACCCGGACTCGCCGACGACGGCGACGGTCTCGCCCTCGGCGACCGAGAACGAGACGTCATCGACCACCGGGCGCACCGTTCCCGGCAACCCGAAGCAGATCGACATACCCTCGACCGACAACAGCAGATCGCGACCCATGTAATGTCCTTGCAGCTTCAACCGAAGATTTGGTTCAGCGCGCGCGCGGGCGCAACCCCCGGATATTATTTCGCCAGCGCAATCGTGTAACAGAGTGATCGGCCGATGTCCGGGCCTTGTCGGAACGCCGGAACCTCCGGCGCGCCGCGCGTCGGCGCGGATCGGCGCATAATCGGCGATCATTCCTTGATGGAGGCGCCGGTGCGGTGGTCCAGCGGGTGCACCACCGGCTCGCGCGGGCGCACCAGCCAGCGCCGCACGACCTCGCCGTAGCCGTGGATCAGGTAGCCGCCATTGTCGGCCAGATAGCGCGCGCGCCCGTCCCGGTAGACCCCCGGCAGCCGGTACCAGGCGGTGTTCGGGTGCTGGTGATGGACCCGGTGCAGGTTGTTGTTGAGGAACAGCAGGCTGAAGAACGGCCCGCTCTCGACCACCACGGTGCGCTTCTTCGGCTCGGCGTGGGCGCGGTGCTCGATGAAGCTGCGGATCATGATCAGCGACACCCCGGGATAGGCCGCAAGCAGCGCATAGAGCCAGATCGGCACACCCATGTAGAGGACCGCCGACAGCACCGGCGCCAGCCCCGCCGCGTGATGCGCCCAGGCGTTGCGGAGCTCCCGGTCCCCCGCCGCGCGGCGCCACTCCTGGCGCCAGAAAGCGTTCAGCGCCAGCGCCGGGCCGACCACCATGCGCCCGGCGAAGGTGGCGTTGAGCGCCAGCAGGGCCCGCATCGCCGGGCCGGCGCGGGCGTAATCCCCCTCGGCGAGATAGAAGCTCTCGGGATCGTCATGGGGGTCGGTCAGGCGCTCGTCGTTGTGATGGCGCAGATGGTTGTCGCGAAACCTCCGGTAGGGGATGTAGAGCCCGAGCGGCAGCCACACCAGGGCCTCGTTGAGGCCCGCGTTGCGGGTCGGGTGGCGATGCAGGATCTCGTGCTGGAGCGAAGAGTGGAAAGCGACCGACAGCGCCATCGGCACGAAGGCCAGCAGCCCGATCGACGGGTAGGCCGCCAGCGACAGCGCCCAGGCGAGGTAGCACCCGGCCAGCGCGGTCCAGGTCGGCCACTCGGCAAACCGATCCCACGCCCCCCCGCGGCTTGCTCCCCTTTGCATGCCTGTGCATCCCTTTGAACGTGATCGAATTCACTTATCAATTACGTGGAATCGAAGCCCCGCGCAAGCGCCCTTTCCCGCCCGGCGCATCGGGCTTTGATGGCGGCGCTTGGCGAGCTATGATCGCCGCAAAACCAGCCGGGATGCGCCCATGCCGTTCCAGAAGATCGTCGCCAGCAAGATATCCTACGCCATCACCCGGCAGATCGAGGAGCTGATCCTGCAAGGGGTGCTGCGCCCCGGCGACCGGCTGCCGCCCGAGCGCGAGTTGTCCGAGACCATGGAGGTCTCGCGCCCGACGCTGCGCGAGGCGCTGGCCGATCTCGAGGCGCGCGGACTGATCGCCACCCGCCCCGGGGGGGGCACCTTCATCGCCGAGGTGCTGGGCTCGGCCTTCGCCGCCCCGCTGATCGAGCTGTTCGCGACCCACGACACGGCGCTGTTCGACTACATCGCCTTTCGCCGCGACCTGGAGGGACTGGCCGCCGGGCACGCCGCGCTCAACGCCACCGACGCCGACCTGGCGGTGATCGACAGCGCTTTCAGGCGCATGGAGGAGGCGGCGCAAAAGCGCAACCCGGACGAGGAAGCGGCGCTCGACGCCGAGTTCCACATGACCATCGTCGAGGCGGCGCACAACGTGGTCATGCTGCACATGCTGCGCTCGCTCTACGACCTGCTGGTGCGCGGCGTGTTCTACAACCGCAACGTGATCTATTCGCTGCCCGAGCGGCGCTCGAAGCTGCTCGACCAGCACCGGGCGATCCGCGACGCGGTGGTCGGGCGCGACGCGGCGGCGGCGCGCGCCGCGGTCGAGGTGCACATGGACTTCATCGCCGAGGCGCTGCGCGACGCCAACCGCATGCGTTCGCGCGAACAGGTGGCCGCCCTGCGCCAGCGCCACGAGGAACTGCGCGCCCGCAAGCCGCGCAGCCGCAAGGCGGGCGGCTGAGGCGCGGGGGCGTACATTGCCTCTCGCGCCCTCACCTTTTCCCATAATACAGCGCCTGCACATGCTCCGCCTCGGCGAAGAACAGCCAGCGCAGCGCCAGCATGCCCATCACATGGGCCACCAGCGCCAGGACCATCAGCCAGCCGCCCAGCCCAAGCGCCGCGAGGCTCAGCACCAGCGGCGCCAGGTAGCCCAGCACCGCGCCGAGGCGGCGCAGCTCGAAGGCGCGCTTGCGCCCGACCTCAAAGGCCATCTCGCGCAGCAGGTAGTTCGAGCCGGTATGCGGCGCCTCGAAACTCCGCACCCGGCCCATGAAACCAAGACCGGTCGCCGATTCCACGCTCGAGCCCTGCGATGCGCGCCCCGCCCCGGCAGCCGAGGTCTGCCACCAGACCGCGACCCCGGCGGCGACGGCCAGCGCCAGCGCCGCCCACCAGCCAGGCACCGCCGCCCCCGCCAGCCCGGCCCCCACCAAGCCAGAGACAGCGCCGTTCGCCAGCAACCCGCCGGTCAGCCCGGTGACCAGGAACAGCGCCGGCGTCGGCGTCACGCTCCAGCGCGGCACGGCCTTCAACTGGGCATAGATCATCGCCGTCGCCTGGATCGTCGCCAGCGCCAGCGCCGCGGCGGCAAGGCCGAGGCCCCAGAGCCGCACCCCGCCCAGGCACCAGATCGCGGCGTAGAGCCCGAAGAACGCCATCGCCGCCACCATCAGGCAGGCCTCGCGCGACAGCCACGACGAGCGCCACTGGCTGAACGCCCGCCAGGCGTTCTCGCGCCGCCCCAGATGCCCGGTCGAGGCGAGCCCGCCGGCCCCCGCCAGCGCCAGCGCCAGGGCGCAGGCGAGCCAGCGGAACAGGCCCTCGTCGGGGCCGAGGCCGAGCCCCAGCCAGGCCATCTGCCCCAGCCCGAGGCCGGTGAGCACGGTGAACAGCACGATCGAGGGCGCCGGATGCATCAGCCGATCCTCTCAAGTGCCTTGTCGAGCCAGCCGAGGAAGCCCCCAGCATTGTCGGCGGTCTCGGGCTCGGCCAGGTCGGCGAGATTGAAGGGCGCGCTGTCGCAGCCACCGAGCTCGCTCGCCCAAGCATCGCGCTGGCGCGGCGGCAGGTACTGGTTGACCGGTTTGGTCCCCTGCTCCGGCATCAGGTCATAGCCGCCGCGCTCGGCAACCAGCTTCGAGATGTCGCTCGACGGATCGCCGAGATCACCGAAATGCCGCGCCCCGGTCGGGCAGGCGCGGACGCAAGCCGGGACGCGGTCCTCCTCGGGCAGGTTCTGGTTGTAGATGCGGTCGACGCAGAGGGTGCATTTCTTCATCACCCCCGCAACCGGATCCATCTCCCGCGCGCCATAGGGGCAGGCCCAGGCGCAGAGGCCGCAGCCCATGCAAGTATCCTCGTTGACCAGCACGATGCCGTCCTCGACCCGCTTGTAGCTGGCCCCGGTGGGGCACACGGTGACGCAGGGCGCGTCCTCGCAATGCAGGCAGGACTTGGGGAAATGGACCATCTGGGCCGGGCCGTTCTGGGGCTGCACCTCATAGGTATGGACGCGGTTCAGCCAGGCGCCGGAGGGATCGGCGCCATAGGCGTCCGTATCCGCCAGCGGCGCGCCGGTGCCGCCGGTGTTCCACTCCTTGCAACTCACCGCACAGGCATGGCAGCCGACGCAGGTGTCGAGGTCGATGACGAGGCCAAGCTTGCGCCCGGTGGTTTCGGGCAGCGTGGTCATGCGCACCCTCCGGGCATGAAGCGCCAATGCCCCGGCCCCCCTCCCAGAGGGAATGGGGGACGCCAGTCCCCACCGTTCCGCGCCACCGGCAATGCTGTCCCGGTCCTGGCCGCTGTCGCCCCCCTCTCCCTCTGGGAGAGGGGACGGGGGAGAGGCTGCGACGGTGGGGCCGGGAGATACGCTCCGGGGCTCATGCAACTCATCCCCAGCCCTCCCCGTAAGTCACGTCCTTCGGCCCCTGCCCCACGGGCGACTTCTGCCGCCCCAGCCGCGGCTCGGAGAGCTCCGCCCCCGCCTCCGCCTTCTCGATCCGCACCCGCAGGTCGAACCAGGCCGCCTGGCCGGTGACCGGGTCCGCGTTCGACCAGCGCAGCCCGTCGCCCCTGGGCGGCAGCAACTCGTGGATCAGGTGATTGAGCAGAAAGCCCTTCCGCACCTCCGGCGCCTTGGCATCCAGCGCCCAGGCGCCCTCGCGCTTGGCGATGGCGTTCCAGGTCCAGACCGTGTGCGGGTTCAGCGCGTCCATTCGCGCCACCGGCACCTTGATGCGGCCGTGATGCGAGATCACATACGCCCAGTCGCCGTCCTTGAGCCCGTGCGCCGCCATCACCGAGCCATGCACATAGAGCGGGTTGCGCCCGTGAATCTGGCGCAGCCAGGCGTTCTGGCCGCCCCACGAGTGGTACATCGCCGCCGGGCGCTGGGTGATCGCGTGCAGCGGGTATTCTTGCGCATCGACCCCATCCTTTTTCAGGGCGGCCTGCTCGAACGGCTCCCACCACACCGCCAAGGGGTCGAACGCGGCCTTGATCTGCGCCCGCAGATGATCCGGCGGCTGGCGCTCGCCATGGCCCTCGGCGGCAAGCTGGAACCTGCGCATCGGCTCGACATAGAGCTGGAATACGAAGGGCTGGGGCTGGTCGTAGAACCCCATGCCCACGGCCCAGTCCTGATAGGCGGCGTTGAAGGGCTTGAAGAACCGCGCCTCCTCGGGCAGTTCCGCCCTCCAGAAGCCGCCGTTCTCGATGTAACGCTCAAGCTGCTCCGGGTTCGGCTCGCCGCGCCCGGACGCCTCGCCGTCCTTGCCGCGCCACCCCGCCAGCGGGCCGACGCCGGGGCGGCGCTGGTGGTTGACCATGTAGTCGGCGTAATCGCGATATTTCGCCTTGCCCGCGTCGTCGACGAAGCCGGGCAGCCGCAGCCGCGCACCCAGATCGATCAGCACCGACTGGAAACCGCGCACATCGCGGCCCTCGGCCTGGGTGGCGGGCTCGACCACCGGCCAGCGGATCGCGTCCGCCACCGCATCGGCCTCGCAGATCGGCCGGTCCAGCAGGCTGATGCAGTCGTGGCGCTCGAGATAGGTGGTGTCGGGCAGCACCAGGTCGGCGTAGGCCACCATCTCGGAGGAATAGGCGTCGGAGTAGATGATCTTCGGGATGCGGTATTCGCCGTCCTCGTCCTTCGCCGTCAGCATCTCCATCACCCCGGCGGTGTTCATCGACGAGTTCCAGGCCATGTTGGCCATGTAGAGGAACAGCACCTCGATGGCGTAGGGATCGCGGGCGGCGGCGTTCGAGATCACCATCTGCATCAGCCCGTGAACCGAGAGCGGGTTCTCCCAGGTGAAGGCCTTGTCGATCCGGGCGGGCGAGCCGTCCTTCTCCAGCGCCAGGTCGCCGGGGCCGCGCGGAAAGCCCAGATGCGGCCCGTTCAGCGGGCTATCCGCCGTCACCTCGCCATGCGGGACCGGATGCGCCTCGACCGGCTTGGGGTAGGGCGGCTTGAAGCGGAACCCGCCCGGGCACTCGACGGCGCCGAGCAGCAGTTGCAGGATATGCAGCGCCCGGCAGGTCTGGAAACCGTTCGAATGGGCCGAGATGCCGCGCATGGCGTGGAAGCTGACCGGGCGGCCGATGAAACTCTGGTGGCGCTCGCCGCGGAAATCGGTCCAGGGCTGGTCGATCTCGATGGCCTGCTCGAAGGCCACGTCGGCCAGTTCGGCGGCCAGCCGCCTGATCGTGGCGGCGGCGATGCCGCAGCGCCCGGCCACTGCATCGGGGCTGTATTCCGGCTCGAGATATTTTCGCGCCATCAACTCGAACACCGGCCTCGCCCGGCCGCCGCCGGGGGCCTGGAAGTCGCCCTTCAGAGCCGGCTTCAGCCCCGGCCTGTCGAACGGCTGCGCCTGGCCGGTGGCGCGGTCCCAGACCAGCGCCTTGCCGTCGCCGTCGCGCACAAAGAGACCGAAGCTCGCGCCCGGATCGCGCTCGACCAGCCAGGGCGCGTTGGTCCAGCGGCAGAGATAGTCGAGGTCCACCTGGCCAGTGCGCAGCAACTCGTGCACCATGGCCAGGATAAACAGCCCGTCGGTGCCGGGCGTGATCCCGACCCACTCGTCGGCGATGGCGTTGTAGCCGGTGCGCACCGGGTTGACCCCGATCACCTTGGCGCCATTGCCCTTGAGCTTGCCGAGGCCGATCTTGATCGGGTTGCTATCGTGGTCCTCGGCCACCCCGAAGATCATCAGCAGCCGGGTGCGCTCCCAGTCCGGGGCGCCGAACTCCCAGAACGAACCGCCCAGGGTGTAGATCCCCGCCGCCGCCATGTTGACCGAGCAGAAGCCGCCGTGGGCGGCGTAGTTCGGGGTGCCGTATTGCTGCGCCCACCAGCTTGTCAGCGACTGCGACTGGTCGCGGCCGGTGAAGAAGGCGAGCTTCTTCGGATCGTTGCGCCGGATCGGCTCGAGCCAGCCGGTGGCGATCTCCAGCGCCTCGTCCCACTCGATCTCCTCGAACTCGCCCGAGCCGCGCGGGCCGGTGCGCTTCAGGGGTTTGCGCAGCCGCGCCGGAGAATAGTGCTGCATGATCCCGGCCGAGCCCTTGGCGCAGAGCACGCCCTTGTTCACCGGATGGTCGCGGTTGCCCTCGATATGGCGGATTTTCATCTCGCCATCGGGGCCGGCGCGCAGATGCACGTCGATGCCGCAGCGGCAGGCGCACATGTAGCAGGTGGTCTTGCGCACCTCGTCCGAGACCCGCGGGCTCAGGTCGAGCTTCGGTTCCGATCCGTCTGCCATCTTGCTCCGCTCTCCCCGCCTTGCCCGCAGATCATCGATTATCGAAGGTAGAACACAGGCGCCAGTTCAGCGGAAGCGACCTGACCGGAAACCTCGGAATCGGCGCCTCGGTTTTCCGGCCGGCAAAGGCCGGGCGCGCCGGGATCACGCACTATTCACACGAATGTGACTTTCGTCACAGCGCGCAACGGCCGATTCGGCGAATCCTGATTCGTTAACAAATGACGAAGGGAGGCCGTCATGGCCGGCGAGTTCGAAAAATACGCGGTCTACTGGGTGCCGAAGAGTGCCGACGCCCTGGCGCGGTTCGGGGTTTCCTGGACCGGCTGGTGCGCCGAGCAGGGCGCGCACCGGCCCCGGGGGGCGTTTCCCGGCATCGACCTCGATGTCCCGGCCATCACCCGCCAGCTCTGGCGCCACGGCTTCCACGCCGTGGTCAAGGCGCCGTTCCGCCCGCAGGCCGGGCGCGGCCGGTTCTCGGTCGAGCACGCGCTGGAGCGGGTGATCGATCAACTCGTTGCCTTCCGCTTGCCGCGCTTGGCGCTCGCGGTGATCGGCGGCAGCGTCGTCGCCCTGTTGCCGCATCGGGACTGCGCCGCGCTGGACGAACTGGTGACCCGGGTCGGCGAGGCGATGGCTCCGCTCGACGCCGAGACGCCGGCCAGTGGCTTCGCCGAGGCCCCGGCCCCGGCCCCGAACGGTATCGCGGGCGGCGATGGCGGCGCGCTGGTCCAGTTGCCGGCCGCGGAGGCCCACCGCTTCCACATCCCGCTGACCGACCGGCTGCCCCTGGAGACCGCCTTCCGGGTGATGGAGGCGTTGCAGCCGCTGCTGGAGCCGATGATCGGCGAGCCGCGCCGCTTGCACGACGTCGCGCTGATGGGCGATCCCGGCGAGGGCCGGCCGCTGCGGGTACTGCAACGCTACGACCTGAGCGAAACCCCGGTCCGGCGCGGCGCGAACCCGCTGCCCTGCCACGGGCCGCACCTGCTGGCGCCGATGCTGACCGACCCGACGGCGCTGGCCGACGCCGCCATCTGATCCGGACGGCCGAACCCCACGCGGGCGCCGGGGCGGCCCCCCGGCGCCCTTCGCGTGCCGGCAGGTTGATCCCCGTAGGGTGCGCATTCTGCGCACCATCCCCCGCCGAACCCGCGCCAACGGTGCGCAGAATGCGCACCCTACCCAGCCCCCGGTCAGCCGAATTCCGGCATCACCTGCTCGATGAACAATTCCAGCGAGCGCTTCTTGCGCTCGAAGGTCATCCCGGTATCGATCCAGAACGAATATTCGTCGAAGCCGAGCGCCTGGTAGCGCTTCAGCCGGGCGACCACCTCGGCGGGCCTGCCGATCACGTTGTTGGCCCGCATCTTGGCCGGCGAGAACATCTCCATCGCCGCCATCTCGGCCTCGTCCAGGGGCTCGATCAGGCCCTGGCTGACCGGGCGCCGGTTCTTGAACCAGGTGGCGAAGTGGCAATAGAAGCGGCTGACGTCCGCCGCGCCCCGCGCCACCTCGGCCTCGGTCTCGCCGACGAAGGTGTGGCGCAGCAGCATGATCTTCGGGCGCGGCACTTGCGCGTGGCTGGCGCAGGCGGCCTCGAAGCGCGCCATCAGGCTCTCGACCTCGCCATCGTCCATCGACAGCGGCGTCACCTGCACGTTGCAGCCGTTGGCGACGGCGAAATCGTGGCTGGCGGGGTCGCGCGCCGCGATCCAGATCGGCGGGTGCGGCCGTTGCAGCGGTTTCGGCGCCGAGGTGGTGGCGGGGAAGCTCCAGAACTCGTTGTCGACCGCGTGGTCGCCCTCCCACAGCCCCTTGATCGCCGGGATCATGGCGCGCAGGCGCCGGCCCGCCTCGGCGGCCTCGATGCCGCCGCCGATGCGCTCGTATTCGTAAGCATAGGCGCCCCGCGCGATGCCGAGGTCGAGCCGCCCGCCGCTGACGATATCGCACATCGCGGCCTCGCCGGCGAGCTTGATCGGATGCCAGAAGGGGGCCACCACGGTACCGGTGCCGAGGCGCAGGTTGGTCGTGCGCCGGGCCAGGTCGGCCAGGTTGATGAACGGGTTCGGGGCGATGGTGAAGTCCATGCCGTGATGCTCGCCGGTCCACAGCGCGTGCATGCCGCCCCGGTCGGCGATCCCGGCCAAGCGGATGAACTCGTCATAGAGCTCGGCGTGGGACTGCTCCGGCGTGAGGCGCTCCATATGCGCGAAAAGCGAAAACTTCATGGCTCTCCCGGATCGCTTGCCGGGCAGGGATACAAGGCGAGCGGGCGCGGGTCGAGGTCCCTCATCGGGTGGCCCGCGCGGCGTCGAGAAAGGCGGCGATGGTGTTGGTGACTTCCGCCGCATGGGTCAGGTGCATCATGTGGCGGGCGCCGGGCAGCGCCACGGTGCGCCCATAGGGGGCTTCGCGGGCCATCCGGGCCGACATCGCCGGGGTCGAGTTGGGGTCGGACACGCCGGTCAGGAACAGCGCCCGGCAGGCCAGTTCGCCGAGCCGCCCCTCGTGGGCATGGTCCGCGGTGGCGAACACCCGGTAGGCGGCGGCGTAGCCCTTGCGGTCGACGGCGCGGAGCCAGTCGGCGGTGCGCCGGGCCAGGGCGCCGTTGGGGTCGTCGGGATACCAGCGGGCGATCGGGCCGGCGGCCTCGAACACCCCGCCGGCCAGTTGCGCGGCCCGGATTTCGACCGCCGAGCGGGCCACCGGGTCGCGGCAGTAGACCGCGTTGAGGGTCACCAGGGCGGCGATCATGTCCGGGTGGTCGAGCGCCAGCCCGAGCGCGATCAGCGCCCCCATCGAGTGCCCGACGACCGGGACCGGCGCGATTCCCAGCGCCTCGATCAGCCCGGCCATCGCCGCCAC
>JACZTQ010000379.1 GCA_022573605.1 Pseudomonadota bacterium
GGGCGCCGTCGGCGGCGCCGGTGGCGCCGGCGGTTGCCGAGGGATCGACCGCCTGCTCGGTGTCCGAGCATGCCGCCAGCAATGCCGCCGCCCCGAGGATCGCGATGGTAAGTGGTCTCATCCGGTTTTCTCCTTGCCTGTTTGATGTGCCCGTTCGGCGGGCTTGGTGTTCGAGCCTGTCCCGGCCCCGATCCGCACGTCCCCCGCAGTATCCATGCGGGCCGTGATTTTCGCAAGGCCGCCATTGGGCGGCGATACCCCTATATTAGCGCCGCAGCGGCGACCAGGCCGGGTCGGAGGCCGCGTTCGGGGTCTCGACAAGGCGCAGGTTGCGGCCGGTGATGTCGATGCTCATCAACTGGGCGCGGCCGGTCTGGCCCGGCGATTCGCGAAAGAAGGCGATCACCCGCCCGTTGGGCGAAAACGTCGGCCCCTCGTCGAGGAAACTCGACGACAACAGTCGCTCGTCGGCGCCGTCGGTGCGCATCACCCCGATATGGAACCGGCCGCCGAGGATCTTGGTGAAGGCGATGGTGTCGCCGCGCGGCGACCAGACCGGGGTGCCGTAGTGGCCCTGGCCGAAGCTGATGCGCTGGGCCGGCCCGCCGCCCGCCGGCATGATGTAGAGCTGCTGGCTGCCGCCGCGATCCGACTCGAAGACCAGTTGCGAGCCGTCCGGCGAGAACGAGGCCGAGGTGTCGATCGCCGGGTTGCTGGTCAGGCGCCGGAGCTGGCGGTCGGCGAGGCGCATCATGTAGAGATCGGTGTTGCCGTCCTGGCTCAGCGAGAGCACCACCTGCCTGCCGTTGGGCGAGAAGCGCGGCGCGAAGGTCATGCCGGGGAAGGCGCCCAGTTGCTCGCGCTGGCCGGTGTCGAGGTTCAGCAGATAGACCTGCGGCTCGCCGGTGGCGTAGGAGATGTAGAGCACCGACTGGTCCCTGGGGGAGAACCGCGGCGTCAGCACCAGCCCTTCGGCGCCCGGCAGATAGCGCAGGTTGGCGCCGTCCTGGTCCATGATCGCCAGCCGCTTGTGCCGGTCGCCCTTGGGCCCGGTTTCGTCGATGAAAACGATGCGGCTGTCGAAATAGGGCCCCTCGCCGGTCATCTTGGCATAGATGCCGTCGGCGACCTTGTGCGCCACCCGGCGCCAGTCGGCGGGGTCGGAGAGCAGTTGCAAGCCCTCGATCTGCTCCTCGGCGTCGGTGTCGAAGACCCGGAACTGCACCAGAAGCCTTCCGTCCCCGGTCTGATCGATCCGGCCGGTGAGCAGCGCGTCGGCATTGATCGCGCGCCAGTCGGCGTAGACCGGCACGGTGTCGAAATCGTTCGGCCGGGCGATGAAGGCGGCGCGCGGGATCAGCCTGAACAGCCCCGAGCGCAGCAGATCCGCCTCGATCACGCCGACCATGTCCTCGGCGATCGCGGCCAGCGCCGGGTCGCCGGCCTCGAACGGGGTTATCGCCACCGGCAAGGGCTCGAACTGCCCGCCGGCGACGGTGATCTCGAGCGGGGTCTCCTGCGCCTCGGCGCGCCCGGCGCCCAGCAGCGCCACGACCAGCAGCGCGATCCCCCCAAGAAGCCGCGGCGCGGCGGCGAAGTTTTTGTTCAGCATCATGATGGAAACCCGATTTCTTCCGGTGTGAAGGTGACGTGGATCAGCTTCCACCCGGCATACTTGGCGGCGGGAAGCTTGTTGAACTCTCCGGCGTTTTGCGCCTTCAGCAGCGCCCGCCGGCCGGCCTGGAACAGCGCGTCCCGGGCCGCCGCGTTGCCGCCGCTGGCCCGGAGCCGCCTGGGTTTGGCGAGAAACTTCGCATCCCGGCCCAGGCGGATCTCGATGGTGACCTGCAAGCTGGAGTCGGAACGGTTGCCGCCATAGGAGAAATGATCCTTGATCCCCAGCCGCAGCGCGTCCTGGATGATGGTGTGGGCGCTGTAAAACCCCATCGGCTGATTGTCCAGCACCGCGCAGAGAAACTCCGCCGGGAAATAGCGCTTCAACCAAGCCGTCTGATAGGCCGTGCGGGCGAACGCCACCGCGTGCGCCTTGCAGAACCCGTAAGCCGCGAACGACGACAGCGCTTTCCAGACCCGCTCCGCCACTTCCGAGGACACATCGCCCTGAGCGCGGCAGCCGGCCAGGAACGTCTCCCGGATTTTCTCCATCTCCTCGGCGGAGCGGTCGGTAGTCATTGCGCGACGGAGCAGGTCCGCCTCCGCGTAGTTGAAGCCGGCCAGGGCGTAGATCACCGGGTAGTGGTGACGGCCATCGTCATAGCCCGGCGGCAGGTAGACGGGGAAAGTGCGGACGTGAGGGTCCCCCAGGGGGTTGCCCTTGAGCAGGACGCTGGCGTGTTCCAGCCCAATGAGGCTGCCACGGAGTTGGTTATCGTACACAGTGCACGTGACGGATTATCATGTTAGCAGTTACGCTCTAATCCAGGTATCCGGCGATCTTCGCAAGTTTCTGCGGCGAGAGCAGCACCAGGTTCTGGCCCTCATCCCGGATGAGCTGTTCCTGCCGGAAATCACTCAACACCCGCACCAGGGTCTCCTTGGTGGTGC
>JACZTQ010000380.1 GCA_022573605.1 Pseudomonadota bacterium
ACGTTTCGATTCTCGTTCGTAACATCACCAACTATGACTCGACTGACGATATTACCGTTCGTCTCTTCTACGACGGTGATCCGGACGCCGACGAAGGCCAATGGGGAACTGACCAGTTCGTTAAGGGCGGACTGGATGGCAACGACGAAGAGCCGGTTCATTTCGACGATCTCCTCGTGCCAGAGAACGTGGGCGGGGCCGAGGTAGAAATACACCAAATCTGCGCTCGCCTCTTCGTCCCCGGTCGGGGCGAGGGTCGTTTGACCACCGCCTCGGCTAGGGAGGACGGGTCCTTGGAATTCGTCAAGACCGAGCTGTTGATCTCGTCGTAGGCAGCCCGCGAGATGTCGGGGTGCAGATAGATCACGTCGGCCTCGCCGCCTTTTACGCTATGGATCGTGCCGATGACGATGGAGGGCTCTCTACGGAGCGCTGCGCCGCTCTGCTTCTTGTAGACTCGCGCGGCGAACTCCAGCACGCGCTGCCGCGCTTTGAGCGCGTGGCCGACGTACCAGTCCACGTCGACGATCCCCTCGGTGCTATTGAAGATCTCCAACACCTCACTGGCGATGCGCTGGCGCCCTGCCGCGCCGGGGCGATGGGCAGCCCGGCGAACTCGGCAAACGGGACCAGTACGTCCTCCGGTGGCTGGCCCGGGGCGATCGGGTGATGCGCCAGGCGGCGCGCCCCCACCACATCCGCCCAGGCCCGGTAGCGCCGGGCGATGTCGATGGCGCCGTTGGCCAGCACATGATCGATGAAGGCATCGATCGTGGGGAAATGCGGGCCGCTGTCGACGGTCTTGACATACTGGTTGAACAGCGAGTGCAGCCAGGGGACCAGCTCGCGGCTGAACAGCACGAAGCGGGCGTCGGCGCCCAGCGCCGCGAGATCGGCGGCAAAGGCGGCGATCGCCGCCGGGCGGTCGAGCGACAGGTATTCGCTCGACAGGATCATCCGGGTGCAGTGGCGCCTCGAAGCCTCGGCCGTCAGCCAGGCGAGGCTGCGCCGGGTCACGCCGGCGACATCGGGGCCGAAGCCGTAGTGGCGCGACAGCCCGTATTGCGCCGGGCGCCCGCCTTCGACCGGGTAGAACACGCCGGCCCGGCACAGCCCCGCCTGGGATCCCGCGAGGGCCCGCTGGATATAGCTCGAGGCGCACTTGTTGAGGCCGAGATGGACCAGGATCTGCATCGCTCGCTCCGGTGGATACTGGAACGGTCAAGGTCGGCGAGTTTGGTTAAATGCGGGTGAAATCCGGTCCGGCCAGTCGTGCCCGCGCCCCTCGGGCCCGGAATAGGCGCGCTCGACCCGGGCGATGCGCAACTCGTAGTGGGCATACCAGCGCTGGCGGCCCAGCCGCTGGGCGGTCAGGTGCTCGGCGTGCTCGCGCCAGGCGGCGATGGCGGCCTGGTCGTGAAAGTAGGCGACGGTGATGCCGAGGCCGCCGGCGTCGCGAGTGCTCTCGGCCCCGAGGCAGCCGGGCTGGGCCAGCGCCAGGTCCATCATGCGCTTCGCCATCGCGTCGTAGCCGTGATCTCCCCCATCGTGTTCGGGGGTGCGCTGCGCTGTGAAGATGACGGCGTAATAGGGCGGCTCCGGGGTGTCGGCAAAGCGACTCACTTGGCCAGGCTCCGGGTCGAAATCTTTTCCATGCGCCGGGCCAGATCGATGTCACGCGCGGTCAGCCCGCCGGCATCGTGGGTGGTCAGGCGGACCTCGACCCGGTTGTAGACGTTGGACCATTCCGGGTGGTGGTTCAGCTGCTCGGCTTCGAAGGCGGCCCGCATCATCCAGGCCATGGCGTCGCGAAAGCCGCGGAAGCGGAAGCTCTTCGAGATCGCCTTGCCGTCGTCGGAGAGTTCCCATCCGGCGCTGGCAAGCTCGGGGGGCAGGGTGGGGGAATCGGTCATGCTGGGTCTCCTTGCCAATGCCGCCAGCTAATCACGGGAAGCTCGAGCGGTCGATGACCAGTTGCACCCGCTCGGAGCAGAACCAGGCGGTGCCGTATTCGACCGGGCGGCCGTCGGCGTCGGCATCCAGGCTTTCGCTGCGCAACACCGGGCTGGTCTCGGGCATGCGCAGGTGGCGGGCGATCATCGCGCCGGGGCGCTCGGCGGTCAGCCGGGTCCAGAGCCGCTGGTAGTCGGCGATGCCGCAGCGCGCCAGCGCGGCGGTGATCGAGGGCGCCGCGCGCAGCGCTTCCGGCAGGCCGGGCAGGCGGGCGGCGGGGAAGGCCATGCGGCTGTAGGTGATGGGGACGCCATCGGCCTGGCTGATGCTCTCGGTGACGTGGACCCGGGCGCCTTCGGGGAGCCGCAGATGGCGGCGCTCGGTGGCATCGGCGGCCAGGGTCTCGAGGCGCAGCAGGGTGCGTCCGGGGGTGTGGCCGGCGGCGCTCAGGTTCTGCGAGAAGCGGGTGCGCGGGCCGATGGCATAGTCGAAGCGCGCTTGGGTGACGAAGGATCCCGCGCCGCGCCGCACATGGATGCGCCCGGCCTCGGCCAACGCCGCCAGCGCCCGGCGCACGGTGTGGCGGTTGACCGCGAAGCGCCGCGCCA
>JACZTQ010000381.1 GCA_022573605.1 Pseudomonadota bacterium
GGGTTGGGTGGGGAGGAGGGGCGGGGGGCGGCGCGCCCAAAAGATGCGCAAGCAGCTTTTGGAACAGGGACAAAAACACGCACCCGCGCCAAGGAAAAAAAAGGACCCCGTCTCCGGGGCCCTCAAGTCAGGGCCGAGGCTCAGGCCCGGGCAGGAGTCTCCCTCACACGCGCAACCTCAGTCGCGCAGCTCGGCGCGGAGCTGCTGGCGCAGCACATCGATCGGCACCGGCCGCCCGTCGCGCCGGAAATGCCAGTAGGTCCAGCCGTTACACGACGGCGCACCTTCCAGTTCGGCGCCGACCTGGTGGATCGAGCCGGTGGTGTGCGCCGCCACCAGCGAGCCGTCGGCGCGCACCCGCGCGGTGTGGCGGCCATTGGCCGAAACCAGCACCTCGCCGGGCTCCAGCAGGCGGCGCTCGACCAGCTGGCCGAACGGAATGCGCGGCTCGGCGCGCTTCGAGGCGGTGACCCGCAGGCTCTCGCGGTCATGGCTTGTCACCGCGGCGATGCGGTCGCGGGCGACGGCGACATAATCGGCCTCGCGCTCGATGCCGATGAAGTGGCGGCCCAGCCGTTTTGCCACCGCACCGGTGGTGCCGGTGCCGAAGAACGGGTCCAGCACCAGGTCGCCGGCATTGCTGGCGCCGACCAGCACCCGGTGCAGCAGCGCCTCCGGTTTCTGGGTCGGGTGGGCCTTGCCGCCGGCGCCGGTCTTCAGCCGCTCGGCGCCCGAGCAGATCGGCAGCAGCCAGTCCGAGCGCATCTGTAAACCCTCGTTCAACTGCTTCAGCGCGTCGTAGTTGAAGGTCGCCCTGGCGGTCTCCGACCGGGCCGCCCAGATCAGCGTCTCGTGGGCGTTGCAGAGCCGTTTTCCGCGGAAGTTCGGCATCGGGTTGGTCTTGCGCCAGACCACGTCGTTGAGGATCCAGAAGCCGAGGTCCTGGAGGATCGCGCCGACCCGGAAGATGTTGTGATAGGAGCCGATCACCCAGATCGCGCCGTCCGGTTTCAGCACCCGGCGGGCCTGGCCCAGCCAGGCGCGGGTGAAGGCGTCATAGGCGGCAAAGCTGTCGAACCGGTCCCAGTCGTTATCGACCGCGTCGACCAGGCTGTTGTTGGGCCGGTGCAGGTCGCCCTTGAGCTGGAGATTGTAGGGCGGATCGGCGAACACCAGATCGATCGAGCCCTCCGGCAGCGCCGCCATTTCGGCCACGCAGTCGCCCTCGATGATCCTGTCCAGCGGCAGCTTGCTCATCTCTGATCCTCGGCCCGGTTCCCGGAACTCCCTGATTCGGAGCCAAGATGATTCATCTGGTGTCTGTCGTCAATAGTTCTTTTGAATCATGTGGTTATTTTTAACTCTTAATCTAATTTCTCGTGTTTTCTACACAAGATATTGTGTATGGGACGGAACGAACGCCTATGATGTGGGGTCACCCCGAGCCGCTCCAGCGCGGCCCGGTGCTGCGGCGTGCCGTAACCCATGTTGCGTTCCCAGCCGTAACCGGGATGGGCATCCGCCAGTCCGGCCATGATCCGGTCGCGGGTCACCTTGGCGACGATCGAGGCCGCCGCGATCGACAGCGAGCGCCCGTCGCCGCCGACCACTGCGCGCGCCCGGCAGGGCAGGCCGGGCGGCACCCGGTTGCCGTCGATCAGCGCCGCGTCGGGCGCCGGGTCCAGGGCCGCGATCGCGCGCCGCATGGCCAGATCGTTGGCGCGCAGGATGTTCAGGGCGTCGATTTCCCCGACCGAGGCGATGCCGACACCGACCGATGCCGCCGCCCGGAGGGCGTCGAACAGGGCGGCGCGGCGGCGCGGCGTCAGCTTCTTTGAATCGTCCAGGCCGGGCGGGATACAGCCCCGGTCCAGCACCACCGCGGCGGCCACGACCGGCCCGGCCCAGGGGCCGCGCCCGGCCTCATCGACACCACATATGGTGGTATCTTTGCCAGCATACTCAACTTCTGCGGTCAAGTCGGGTGGAATCGAGGCCCGGTTCATGGCATTCTCCGGCGACAGGAAACCGTTCCGGAAACCCAATACGGGGGATAGAGCAGTGCGTAAAGAAATAGCCTGGATCAGCCCGCTTCGCACCGGCATCATCTATGCTGCGGTCATCTCGGTGGTCTACGCCGTGTTCAGCATCGTCATGCTGATTTTCGGCGGCATGATGAGCGGCATCATGGGCGGCGGCATGGAAGGCGCCGGGATGATGGTCGGCGGCGGCTTCGTGAGCATCATCTTCGGCCTGGTGATGGGCGCCATCTTCGGCTTCATCGGCGGCGTGATCGGCGCCTTCATCTACAACATCGCGGCCGGCATCGTCGGCGGCATCGTCATCGAGCTGAAGGACACCTGACGCTCGAACAGGGCGGGGCGGGGCGGCGTTTCGCGCCCCTTCCCCTGGCCGGGCCCCTCAGCCGAAAAGGCTAAGCTGATCACCCGTGCGCGGCGGCAGCCGGAACAGGTCGCTCCGCAGGCCCCGCCCGCCGGTGGTCAGGCCGAAGCGCCGGCACCCGGCCTCGAAGCGCTGGGCGATCAGGCGGGCAT
>JACZTQ010000072.1 GCA_022573605.1 Pseudomonadota bacterium
CAGGCGCAGGGTGTCGGCGCAGTAGGCGCCGGAGCGGATCTCGCTGCGGATCTCGGGGATGATCAGGGCCGCGTCCGAGGGACCGTCAAAGGGCAGGGTCACTCCGGCAGGGTGCTGGAGAGGCTCCAGATTGGCTATGCTGTGCCGCTGTGCGGCAAGATCGAAAATCGTGCGGGACATCATGTTTTTTCACACTCTTTAGTTACGCTTACCGAAACACTCAATAGGTTTAAGCCTGTCCCTGTCTTAAACACTGGTTCACCCTAACAGAACAATAAGAATCAGTGGCGAAAGTATGGCTGAGTCGAGATTCTCTCCACGATTCAGCACGATTCAGCTAATTACACAACCTGTAGTTGATCAAACCTGCCGTTCAATCATCATTTTCTTGATTTCCGCGATCGCCTTGGCGGGGTTGAGTCCCTTGGGGCAGGTCTTGGTGCAGCTCATTATGGTATGGCAGCGATACAGTCTGAACGGATCTTCGAGGTCGTCGAGTCGCTCCCCGGCGGCCTCGTCGCGGCTGTCGATCAGCCAGCGGTAGGCGTGCAGCAGCGCCGCCGGGCCGAGATAGCGCTCGGAATTCCACCAGTAGCTCGGGCACGCGGTCGAGCAGCAGGCGCACATCACGCACTCGTAGAGCCCGTCGAGCTTCTCGCGGTCCTCGATCGACTGGCGCCATTCGCGCTCCGGCGCCGGGGTCTCGGTCTCGAGCCAGGGTTTCACCGAGGCGTGCTGGGCGTAGAAATGGGTCAGGTCGGGGATCAGGTCCTTGACCACCTCCAGGTGCGGCAGCGGGTAGATCTTCACCTCGCCCCTGATCTCGTCGAGCCCGTAGGTGCAGGCCAGCGTGTTGATGCCGTCGATGTTCATCGCGCACGAGCCGCAGATGCCCTCGCGGCAACTCCGCCGGAAGGTCAGGGTCGGGTCGATCTCGTTCTTGATCATGATGATCGCGTCCAGCACCATCGGCCCGCATTTGTCCAGGTCGAGATAATAGCTGTCGAGGCGCGGGTTGGCGCCGCTGTCCGGGTCCCAGCGATAGATCCTGAAGGCGCGCGGATCGGCGCCGCCGTCGGGCTTGGGCCAGGTCTTGCCCTTGGTGATGCGCGAGTTCTTCGGCAGCGCAAACTCAGCCATCGGTCGCTCCTTCGCCTGCGGGTTTCAGTCCACCTTCAGCCGCGGGCTTGCGCCCACCTTCCATCGCGGGCTTTCGCCCGACAAAAATCCTCTCGCCCCGGTGCAGGGCATGGGTCGAGACATCGGGCTCCAAGGCCACGTATTCGTGCAAGGCGAATCCCGCCGTCCGGATCCGGTCGCGCACGTCGCGGCCGTAGAACCGCAGATGGCTCGGGTCGCCATAGTGCAGCCGCAACTCCGCCTCGGTTTTCAACGACGGGTCCTCGTGGGTCCGGTCCCAGCCCTCGATCATCGGCACCGTGATCACCGCCTGGCCGCCGGGGCGCAGAATGCGGAACATCTCCGCCAGCGCCGCCTTGTCATCGACATGTTCGAGCACATGGTTCGACATCACCATATCATAGCCCGCATCGGGCAGGTCCATCGCCGTGATGTCGATCTTGAGGTCGAAGAGATCGTTGATATCGGCGGTCTCGTATTCCGCCCCCCGGTCCTCGAACCAGCCCCGCACCCAGGGCTCGGCGGCGAAGTGCAGCACACGCGCCCCCTCCGGCAGCACCATGTCGCGGTCCAGCCACAGTTTCAGCAGCCGGTGGCGCGGGCGCGAATCACACGACGGGCACCAGATCTCCGGCTTGTGCTTGACCGGCGAGAACATGCCCCGGTAGCCGCAGACCGGGCAGAGCCGCGCGGTCCGGCCCCAGGCCAGCGCCGTCACATGGTCGATCGAGCGCCTGGCCCGCAGGTCCATGATCGCGGCGATCTCGCCTGGGTCGCGGCGAAAGCGTGGGCCACCATCCGTCATTCCAACCACGCCCTCATACATCGCCTCAATACACCCGCACCTTGGGCGCGATTCGCTCCAGGGAAATCCCGCCCTCGCTCTCGGGCGTCAGCGGCTCGGTATGGACCGGGCGGTAGCGCAGCGTCACCACGTCCTCGGTGCCGACCCAGGCCAGGGTGTGCTGGCGCCAGTTCTCGTCGTCGCGGTCGGGATAGTCCTCGTGCGCATGGGCCCCGCGGCTTTCGTGGCGCGCCTCGGCCGAGTAGATCGTGGTCAGCGCGCAGGGCAGCAGGTTGGCCAGCTCCAGCGTCTCCATCAGGTCCGAGTTCCAGATCAGCGAGCGGTCGGTGACCGAAACATCGTCGAAGGCGGCGTCGATCTTGGCGATCTTGGCGCAGCCCTGCTTCAGGCTCTCGGAGGCGCGGAACACGGCGGCGTCCTTCTGCATCGACTTTTGCAGGTTGAGCCGCAGCACCGCCGTCGTCACCGCCCCCTTGGCGTGGCGCAACCGGTCGAAGCGGTCCATCGCCCCATCGACCGAGCGCTCGTCGAGGGCCGGGTTCGGCGCCCCCGGCTCGACGATCTGCCCGGCCCGGATGGCGGCCGCGCGGCCGAACACCACCAGATCGGTCAGCGAGTTCGAGCCCAGCCGGTTGGCGCCGTGCACCGAGCACGACGCCGCCTCGCCGCAGGCCATCAGCCCCGGCACCAGCGCGTCCGGGTCGTCGGGCGACCAGCGGATCACCTCGCCCCAGTAGTTCGAGGGGATGCCGCCCATGTTGTAATGCACCGTCGGCAGCACCGGGATCGGCTGCCGGGTGAGATCGACTCCGGCGAAGATCTTGGCCGATTCGGTGATCCCCGGCAGGCGCAGCGCCAGGGTCTCCGGCGACAGGTGGTTGAGGTGCAGGTGGAGGTGGTCGGCCTCCGGCCCGACCCCGCGGCCCTCGCGGATCTCGATGGTCATGCAGCGCGAGATCACGTCGCGCGAGGCCAGGTCCTTGTAGGTCGGCGCATAGCGCTCCATGAAGCGCTCGCCGTTGGCGTTGGTCAGGTAGCCGCCCTCGCCGCGCGCGCCCTCGGTGATCAGCACCCCGGCGCCGTAGACCCCGGTGGGGTGGAACTGGATGAACTCCATGTCCTGCAACGGCAGCCCGGCGCGCGCCGCCATGCCGGCGCCGTCGCCGGTGCAGGTATGGGCCGAGGTGCAGGAGAAGAAGGCGCGGCCATAGCCCCCGGTCGCCAGCACCACCATCTTGGCGCTGAACCTGTGCAGGGTGCCGTCGTCCAGCTTCCAGGCCAGCAGCCCGGTGCAGCGCCCGTCCTCGGACATGATCAGGTCGAGGGCGAAATACTCGATGAAGAACTCGGCGTTCCGTTTCAGCGACTGGCCGTAGAGGGTGTGCAGCATGGCGTGCCCGGTGCGGTCGGCGGCGGCGCAGGTGCGCTGCACCGGCGGGCCCTCGCCGAACTCGGTGGTGTGGCCGCCGAACGGGCGCTGGTAGATCCTGCCATCGTTGGTGCGCGAGAACGGCACCCCGTAATGCTCGAGCTCGACAATCGCCTTGGGCGCCTCGCGGGCGAGGTATTCCATCGCGTCCATGTCGCCGAGCCAGTCCGAGCCCTTGACCGTGTCGTACATGTGCCACTGCCAGTTGTCCGGCCCCATGTTGGCCAGGCTGGCGGCGATGCCGCCCTGGGCGGCGACGGTATGGCTGCGGGTCGGGAACACCTTGGTCACGCAGGCGGTCTTCAACCCCTGCTCGGCCATGCCCAGGGTCGCCCGCAGTCCGGCCCCCCCGGCGCCGACAACCACCACGTCGTAGGTGTGGTCGATGAACTCGTAAGCCGCCATCTGTCTCTCTTTCCTCCCGGGAACCCGGCCCGCCGGGTCCTGCCGTCAACTGGTGCCGTCAACTGGTGCCGTCAACTGGTGCCGTCAACTGGTGCCGTCAACTGGTGCCGTCAACTGGTGCCGTCAACTGGTGCCGTCAACTGGTGAAGGCGATCTTCAGCACCGCGAAAACGCCGGCCAGCCCGAAGCTGAAGCAGAACATCGAGTTGCCCACCAGCAGCCCGGTGCGCCAGGCCTTGCCATGGACGTAATCCTCGATCACCACCTGCAACCCGAGGGCCAGATGGCGAAACGCCACGGCGATGAACAGCACCGCGACCAGGGCGTGGAACGGGTGGGCGTAGTGCGCCAGCACCGCCGTGTGCGCGCCCCCCAGCAGGCCCGCGAAGGGCACCATGAAGAGCACCGTCAGCGGCAGCAGCGCCAGCGCGGAGATGCGCTGGAGCCACCAGTGATGGCTGCCCTGCCCGGCGGCGCCGAGGCCCGAGACCCGGGCGCGGGGCGTTCTGTGGGTCATCCGCCGCGCCCCCTCACGCGACCAGCCACAACAGCACGCTCAGCACGCCCGAGCCGATCACCACGGCGATCCCGCTGCGCTCGGCGGTCTGCATCTCGAAGCCGTAGCCGAGGTCCCAGACCAGGTGCCTTATGCCGTTCAGCATGTGGTAGGCCAGCGCCCAGGTCAGGCCCAGCAGCACCAGATATCCGAGCCATGAGGTCAGCAGCCCATCGACGACGGCGAAATACCCCGGCGAGGTGGCGGCGGCGATCAGCCACCACACCAGCAGCACCACGCCCAGCGTCAACCCGACCCCGGTCATGCGGTGGAAGATCGACAGCACCGAGGTGAGTTGCGGGCGATAGATCTGCAGGTGCGGCGACAGCGGGCGGTTGCCCCGGTTCAGATCTGCCATGCCATGCTCCCGCTGGTCCCGAAGGGTCTCAAGCGACTCTTAGGACCTGAAAGCGTTGTTTTCCAGACCGAAATTGTCGCAATACGGTAAACACCCCGACAACGCGCCCGGAGACCGGGGTCAGGCGCCGCCCCCGCCGATTTCGCCCCCCACTCCCCCTGGGCTTCGCAGGGGACCGTGGCCGCGGATGCGGCCTTGTCATGCCCCGGAGAAGGGGACAGGGGGGGAGGCTGCAACGGCGCCGCCTGGCGCCGCGGCGGCGATGGGCCGCACACCCCCCGCCGAACCGCGCGGCGGTGGCGCTGCCGGGGTGGAATGTGCCCTGGAAATCGCCCGGATCAGAGCACCCGCATCAGCGCGTGGCGCCGGTTTGAGGTGTGCGGGCGCACCTCCGCCGGCCAGCGCCCGCGCTCGACCGCGGCGGACCATTCCGGGCTGGTCAGGACCTCGGGGCCGTCGATCTCGTAGAGCGCGGTGTAGACCGGGCCCGGCGCGTCGATGCGCTTGACCTCGCCGCCGATGGCGAGCGCGAACGGCTCGCCCTTCAGCCGGCTGACGGCGCGCACCCCGGGCACCCGCAACAGATTGGGGATGTGTTCGCGGTCGTAGACCTCGTTGAACAGCGCCTCGTGCTCCGGATCGACATCCATCGACACGATGAACAGATATTTTGCATTGATCGGCACAACGCCCTCCCTTGCATTCCTCGCCCCCGGCTCCGCGCCGCGGCCCGGCCAGCAATAACCATCTGTTGACGGATCGCAAATCCCCTGTCCAATATCCGGCAGACAGTTTCTTGACAGGGAGAGAAAAAATGAAACGTCTCGCCGCCGCCGCAGCATTTGCGGCCTTTGCCACCACCGCCGCCCCGTTGCCGTCGCCGCCGATCTGAACATCTGCGTCGAGGGCGCCTACCCGCCGTTCTCGGAGATGAACTCCAGCGGCGAGATCGTCGGCTTCGACATCGACATCGCCAACGCGCTCTGCGACAAGATCGGCAAGAGCTGCAAGATGGTCCAGTCCGAATGGGACGGCATCATCCCGGCGCTGATCGAGCGCAAGTGCGACGCCATCATCGCCTCGATGTCGATCACCGAGGAGCGCATGCAGATCATCGACTTCTCGACCAAATACTACAACTCGCCCGGCCGCTTCATCGCCAAGGAGGGCGCCGGCCTGACCGACACCGCCGAGGGGCTGGCCGGCAAGGTGGTCGGTCTGCAGCGCGGCACCACCTTTAACGACTTCATGGATGGCGAGATGCCGGATGTCGAACTGAAGCTCTACGGCACCCAGGACGAGGTCTATCTCGACCTCACCGCCGGGCGCATCGACGCGGCCTTCGCCGACTCGATCGCCATGTCGGACGGCTTCCTCAATACCGATGCCGGCAAGGGCTACGCCTTCTTCGGCCGCGACTACTTGGAGGTGAAGTATTTCGGCGTCGGCGCCGGGATCGCCGTGCGCAAGGGCGAGGAAGACCTGCGCGACGCCTTCTCCGCCGCGATCCAGGCGATCCGCGATTCAGGCGAGTACAAGGCGATCAACGACAAGTACTTCGCGGTCGATATCTTCGGCGGCTGACGCCGCCTCCTGACCCGTCCCCCCGGCGGTTTGCCGCCGGGGGGGTCTCGCCGCTCCGGCCGGGGCGCACCAGCCCGGGGGGCCGGGGACAATTGGGCGGGCGAATTGGATAATCTGATCGAATATGCCCCGCTGCTGGGCAGCGGCGCCCTGGTCACGGTCAGCGTGGCCGTCCTCTCGCTGGTGCTGGCGACGGTTCTCGGAGCCCTGGGCGCCGCGGCGAAGCTCTCGCGCAAATTCGCGCCCCGGGCGATCGCGCAAGTCTACACCACCATCGTGCGCGGCATTCCGGACCTGGTGCTGATCCTGCTGATCTATTTTGGCGGCCAGCGGCTCCTGAGCACCATCGTCCACGCCGCCGGCCTTGATTATATCGACATATCGAAGTTCTGGGCCGGGGTGATCTCGATTGGGTTCATCTACGGCGCCTACCTGACCGAGACCTTCCGCGGCGCCTACCTGGCGGTGCCGAGGGGCCAGGGCGAGGCCGCCAGGGCGCTCGGCCTCACGCCGCTGGCGACGCTGTGGACGGTGCTGCTGTCGCAAATCATGCGAATGGCCCTGCCCGGCTACGGCAATGTCTGGCTGGTGCTGGTCAAATCCACCGCCGTGGTCTCGGTGATCGGGCTCGCCGACCTGGTCGGGCTGGCCGACAAGGCGGGCAAGGCGACCCGCGAGCCGTTCCTGTTCTTCGTCGCGGTGATCCTGGTCTATCTGGCCATCACTTGGGTCTCCGGCCTGGCGCTGCGCTACGCCGAGGTCCGGGTGAACCGGGGGCATGAGACATGAAGTTCGAGCTTGTCTTTCGCCACTGGGATCTGTTTCTGAGCGGCGTCTGGGTCACCCTGCACCTGACCGCGCTGGCCCTGATCATCGGTTTCATGATCGCCCTGCCGGCCGCGCTGTCGCTGACCCGCCGCTCGCGGTTCTCGCCGCTGGTGCGGGGTTACGTCTATTTTTTCCGCGGCACGCCGCTGCTGGTCCAGACTTACCTGATCTATTACGGCCTGGCGCAGTTCGAGTTCGTGCGCGAAAGCTGGGCCTGGTTTTTCCTGCGCGAGGCCTGGTGGTGCGCGTTGATCGCGTTCTCCTTGAATTCCGGCGCCTACACCGCCGAGATCCTGCGCGGCGCGATCGCCACCACGCCGAAGGGCGAGATCGACGGCGCCAAGGCGCTGGGCCTCTCCGAGCGCCAGGTGACCTGGCTGATCCTGCTGCCCTCGGCGCTGCGCCGCGCCCTGCCGCAATACGGCAACGAGGTGGTGTTCATGCTGCACGGCACGGTGGTGGCCAGCATCATCACCATCCAGGACATCCTCGGGGTGGGGCGCACGGTGAACGCCAAATACTACATCGCCTACGAGGGGCTGCTGAGCGCGGCGGCGCTCTACATGGTCATCACCTTCACCCTGGTATGGGTGTTCCGCCGGGTCGAGAAGCGCTACCTGCGCCACCTCGACATCGACTTCGGCCAGACCGGGAAGAAGCCCGGCAAGGTGGCCGGCGCGGACGCCGGCGTGCCGCAGATGCGGTGAGGTGGTGATGGTTGTTCCGGGAACGCCGTAGGGTGCGCACGATGCGCATCGTGCGCTTTCTCTGGATGTGAGCTTACAACAGCTTGTTCACCCGGCCCGGATCGAGGAAGCAGGAGCTGAAGATGAAATATCCTTTTGGAGTGATGCCGACGCTGTTCGTGCTTTTGGTGGTCCCCGGAGCGCAGGCCGACCCGATCATGGAGTGCGCCAATCAATCTGGCAATCAGGTCGAAATCGGCGCTTGCCTGGCGGATATTGAAAAGAACGTGGACGCCGCCCTGGAGGTCGCTCTCGGCTTCGCCATGGAGTCCGCGAAGGAGCTCGATACAGTCACCGAACGTAAAGTCGTTGTAGCGGCATTGGAGGCCGGGCAGGCTGCCTGGTCGGCGTATCGCGACCGGCATTGTGAATATGCCGGTTCTACCTTCGGCGGCGGCAGTGGCACCGGGATAGCCATCCGCGGCTGCCGGATCGAGCTCGCTCGCGCCAGGACCGGCGCCCTGATGAAGTTCACCAACTGAGGCGAGGCGTATGCACCATGCCGCCGCCGCCGCGGTTAAGGTCAACCGCCCCGTGGGTCGAGCGGCAGCAGTCGGATGCATTTTTCGATGCAGGATCAACATGCACTGAATCTTAAGTGCTTACGTTATTATTGGCGACGGAGACACGGCTAATCCGGAGGCAGGCTCATGCACCGTCGCGAATTTGCTGTTGGGGTTGGTATTGTCGGTATCCTTGGGCCGCATGTGGCCTGGGCCGTGGTCAAGAGCAAACTTCCGCCCGAAGGCGTCGAGATCGACTATCGGGTTCTCTATCATGGCCGTGATATCGGAACGCAGAAGGTCATGATCCGCCAGCATGACAAGGCGGATCACGTCGTCGTCGAGCACGAGGTCAAGCTTGAAGTGCGCATCCTGTTTGCCGTCGCCTATTCTCTGGATCATCGAAGCACCGAGATCTGGCGGGGCTTCGAACTCCAATCCATCAAGTCCGACACAACGGAAAACGGCGATCACTATGTCGTCGAGGGCGAGGCCACCCAGGACGGCTTTTCCATCCGCAAGGACGGTGTCGCGTTCCCGGCGCCCAGGAACCTCGTCACGACCGACAGCTTCTGGCTTGCCTCGGCGATGTCGGCGCCGGAGGTCATGAATGTGCGAACGGGAGAGATCGCGAAGCCCGTCATCAAGCAGTTGGGTGACAACCGCTGGCACCTGAAAGCGGCATTCCCGCACGGCGTGGTCGAAGCGACGATGCGGTTCTCCGGGGATTTTCTCGCCGAGGCTGACGTCGACAACGAGGGCCACAAAATCAGGATCGAGCGGATCGAAGCATGATCCGCAATGAAATGCCGGCCCCACAGGCCCAGTTCCGGAGCATCCCCGAAACACCACCAAAACACTACCCGCATTTCGGCCGTTCTCACCGTCTCGGCAGCAGCGCCCAATAATCGAAATCCAGCACCACGCCGGGGGCGTATTTGCCGTCCGGCCCGCGCAGGATCATCGCGCCGGCGGGGGCGTTCTTGACCGCCACCAGCCGCAGCCGCAGCGCCCCCACCGAGGGGGCGGAGGTGGGGGCCTTGTCGAGCACCTCGGACCAGGCATAGATGGTGTCCCCGGCAAAGCACGGCGCCGCGTGGGTGCCGCCGTTGATGCCCGCGATCAGTTGCGCGTTGCCCAGCCCGTTGAAGCTGAGTGCCCGCGCCATCGAGATAATGTGGCCGCCGTAGATCAGCCGGGGCTGGCCGCCCCGCGCCGCCGGGTCGAAATGCACCCGGGCCGGGTTCTGCCACAGCCGGGTCGCCATCATGTGCTCGGCCTCCTCCAGCATGCAGCCGTCCAGATGGTCGATCTTCTCGCCCGGCCGGTAGTCGTCCCAGTAGTGGGGCGAGCCCGCCAACACATTGTCGTAGTTGGAGAAATCCAGCCCCTCCGGGATCGCCAGAGCCGCCGGCGCGACCGCCTCGGCCAGTTCCGGCAGCACCGGCTCCGGGGCCTTCGAGCCCGCGTCGCGCTTCCTCACCATGACCCAGCGGCAATACTCGATCACCCTCGCGCCATGCTGGTTTGCGCCGCTGGAGCGGACCCAGACCACCCCGGTCTTGCCGCTGGAATTTTCTTTGACACCAATGATTTGCGAGGTCGCCGACAGGGTGTCGCCGGGATAGACCGGGCGCAGGAACCGGCCCTCGGCATAGCCCAGGTTGGCGACCGCGTTGAGCGAAATCTCCGGCACCGTCTTGCCGAACACCAGATGGAAGACGGCCAGATCGTCGAGCGGGCTGGCGGGCAGCCCGCAGGCCCGGGCGAACGCGTCCGACGACTGCAAGGCGAACCGGCTCGGGTAGAGCGCCTGGTAGAGCGCCCGGTCCCCCGCCGTCACGGTGCGCGGCGTGGCATGGGCCAGAAGCTGGCCGGGGTGGAAGTCCTCGAAGAAATTGCCCGGATCGGCCTTGCTCATGCTGCCTCGCAAAACATCCGCCCGCGATAGTGGCGCGAACGGCATGGCCTGTTGTTTTCGCAAGCACAATATACCCCGGTTAGCAATACCGCCGCCGGGTCCGCCGGAGCGGCGCGCGGGCCGCCCCGGACCGGGATCAACGCCCGCTCAGTCCTCGAACTTGAACGAGACCTTCAGCTTGGTGCGGAACGCCTTGACGGCGCCATCCTCGATCACCAGGTCCTGCTCGACGACCTCGGCGACACGAAGATTGCGCAGGGTTCTCGCGGCGCGCTCGATCGCGTTGGTCGCCGCCTTGTCCCAGGAATCCGGGTGTGTTCCGACCAGTTCGATGACCTTGTAAACGCTGCCTGACATGGCTTTTTCTCCCTTGAATGACGGACCCGCCAGACCCGGCGGGCCTGCCGTTCAAGCGGAGGCAAGCGGCCGGCACGATGGGCGGGCGATCCGCCATCTTTGCCGATCGAGCGGTTGCTGTCGAGGCCGCTATTCCCGCCTGCCGTCACCGCGGGAAGGTAGAGACGCCGAACAACAGCCCGTGGACGCCGACGATGGCGAGGAAGACCACCACGGCGATGACGCCGTGGCGGATCAGCCCGGCGATGCCGCCCCCGGCCGGGCGCTGCCACGCGCCATCGCGGCGGCTCGAGCCGATCATCGCCACCACGGCCCAGGCCAGCAGCCCGCCGAACAGCACGATCGAGGCCAGATCGCCGTTGACCAGCAGGTGCGCGACCGCCCAGACCTTCACCCCGGCCAGCATCGGGTGGCGGATCTGGCGCCGGACGCCGCTCTTGGCGAATTTGGTGATGAACAGGAATATCGCCACCAACATCAACAGGTTGTTGAGGTGCGTGGTCCAGAGCGGCGGGGTCCAGACAGCGATGAGGCCGGCTTTCTGGTAGCCCATCACCATGAATGCCACGGCGATCACCGAGAACATCGAGAAGGCGCTCTTGTAGAGTTTCTCGCCCAGCCGCCGGTGCGCGGCGGCGCGGCGGGCGGGCAGGTATATCGGGTACAGATGGCTGGCCCACCAGAGGGCGAGGCCGAGGATCAATAGCGCCATTTTCAGTCTCCTACATCACGCTTGGGCGTTGCCATGCATCGCCGCGATCGCCCCGGCCTGGTCGAGCAGGCGTCGGGCGTTCTCCACATGCAGGTTCTCGACCAGCCGTCCATCGACCACCGCCACCCCGCGCCCGGCCGCCTCGGCCTCGGCGAAGGCCGCGACGGTGCGCCGGGCAAGGTCGAGTTCGGCCTCCGAGGGTCCGAAAATCTCGTTGGCGGCGGCGATCTGCGCCGGGTGGATCAGAGTCTTGCCGTCGAACCCCATCGCCCGGCCCTGGTGGCAGCTTGTGCGCAGGGCGTCCTCGTCGCGGATGGCGTTGCAGACCCCGTCGAGGATCGCCAGCCCGTGGGCCCGCGCCGCCAGCAGGCACAGCCCCAGCGCGGTGAGCACCGGGGTGCGGCTCTCGGTGTGCTCGCCGTGGAGCTCCTTGACCAGGTCGTTGGTGCCCATCACCAGGCACGCCAGGCGGGGCGACGAGGCGGCGATTTGCGGCGCGTTGAGCATCGCCAGCGGGGTCTCCATCATCGCCCAGATCCGGGTGCGCCCGGGCGC
>JACZTQ010000382.1 GCA_022573605.1 Pseudomonadota bacterium
ATTTCCCTGCTGGCAAAAGGCGCTTCCCCGCCAGCCCCGCCGGTGGCCGCGCCGCCGGCCGAGCCCGCCGATCCCGCCACGGCGGCGCTGCCGGCCCCGGAACCGGCCCCGCCCGAGCGCGATCCGGTCACCGCCTGGACCGGTCCGGTGCCGGCGCTGGAGGCGCCCGTTCTGTCCTCTGCGCCCGGCCCGCGGGCATTTTCCGGGGGGACAGACCCTCCGGCCCGGATCGACGCCATTTCCCTGCTTGCAAAGGGCCCCTCCCCACCACCGGTGCCGATCGCCGCGCCGCCGGCCCCGGAACCGGCCCCGCCCGAGCGCGATCCGGTCACCGCCTGGACCGGTCCGGTGCCGGCGCTGGAGGCGCCGGGGCTGTCCTCTGCGCCCGGCGTGCGGGGATCTTCCGGGGGCATGGCCCCTCCGGCCCGGGTCGACGGCATTTCCCCGCTGGCAAAGGGCCCCTCCCAACCACCGGTGCCGATCGCCGCGCCGCCGGCCGGGCCCGCCCCGGCGACGGTCGAAGTGGCCGCGGCCGCGTCGCCGGTTCCGATCCCGCTGCCGCGCCCGGCCTACACCGATCCATACGCGCCGACGAAATTCGCCAGCCTGACCTCGCCCTTGCCGAAAACCCGCCCGGTGCGCGCCGCCCTGCCGCTGGCCCGCACCGCGCTGATCGGCATCCACAGCCTCACCACCGGCCGCAAGGCCTTGCTGCGCCTGGCGAACGGAGGTTACCGAACGGTGGCCGTGGGCGATGTCGTGGGTGGCTGGCGGGTCAGCATGATCGGCGCCGACGCGATGCGGGTGAGCCGCGGCGGCGAAGACCGCACCTTCGCGCTGGTCAGCCGCTAGAGCGATTTCCACCCAGGTAGAACCGTCATCCCGTGCGCGCCGGAATCCCATGGGCAGCATGAAATGATGCGGTGCAGACCCGGGATCTCCCGATCCTGGGCAGCCGCCGAGAGATCCCGCATGAGCGCGGCATCACTTCGTGCTGCAGCGCCTACGGGATGACGGTCCGGCGGCGATCCCGCTTCAAGTCATCTTGCTCTAAGACGCACCGCCCCGCCCGGCGCGCCAGGCGTCCCAGTCCTCCGGGGTGTCGAGATCGGTCGCCGCCGCCCCGCCGGGCAAGACCACGTCGACCAGGAACTCCGGATAATCCTCGATCAGCGAGCGGGCCCCGCGATCCCCCTCCAGGGCGCGCAGCACCTCGAAGAAGCGCCGCCCGAACAGCACCGGGTGGCCGGGGCGCCCGGCCTCGGTCACGGCGCGGACGATGGCGCGGCCCTCGGCCGGGTCGAAGGCGGCGATCAGGCGGTCAAAATCGCGCCCCGTCACCTCCGGCATGTCGGCCAGCACGATCAGCACCGCGTCGGCGTCGGCCCGCAGGCCGGTGACCCCGGCCCCGACCGAGCTGCCCATGCCCTCGGCGGCGCGCGGATTGGTCACTGTGCGAACCTTGGTGCGAACCTCCGCGCCGGCCAGCGCGGCCAGCCGCTCGCCGGGGTCGGGCGGCAGCACGACGACGATCTCGTCGACCGCGCTGGCCGCCAGCGCCTGCACCACATGGCGCAGCAGCGGCGCGCCCCCGACCGGCTCCAGCAGCTTGTCGCGCCCGCCCATCCGGCTCGATCGGCCCGCCGCCAGCACCAGCGCCGAGACCACCGGGCGGCGCACCGCCTCGGCGCCGCCCGAACGGGGCTCGGGCCGCGACGGGATCTCTTTCAGGAGCCCGCCCACCGCCATTGCGGCAATCTCCTCCGTCGTCGGGTCGAGGCCGCAGGCGACCCGCTCCAGCACCCAGTCGGCGCCGTTGAGCTTGGGCGAGCGGGCGCAGCCCGGCAGGCCGATCACCGGCCGCCCGGCCAGATCGCCGAGGAACAGCAGGTTGCCGGGGTCGACCGGCATGCCGAACCGGGTCAGCCGCCCCCCGGCCGCGACCAGGGCGGCGGGGCCGACATCGTTGCGGTCCGAGGTCGCCGAGCCGGTCAGGATCAGCACCATCTCGCCCGGCGCCTCGGCCACGGCGCGGGCCAGCTCGGCGGTGACATGGGCGATCCGGCGCTCCGAGACCAGCTCGATCCCCAGCGCCGCCACCCGCGCCCGCACCGCCTCGGCCCCCTTGGCGACCAGCTTTTCCGCCATCCCCGGGGTGCGGGTCAGGATCAGGCTGGCGGTCTTGCGCGCCAGCGGGTTGACCCGGATCGCGGCACCCCCCGCCAGCATCGCCTCCGCCGCCGCCACCGCCGTCGCGGGCGCCGCATAGGGGATGATCTTGACCGTCGCCAGCATCTGGCGCGGGGCCACCCGGGCATGGTCGGGCAGGGTCGCCACCGTGACCGCCTCGTCGATCGTGTTCAGCCGGCCGATCAGCGCCGCGTCGAGGCGCAGCACCCCCTGACCCAAAGCATAGAGGTTGACCCGCCCGGTGAAGGGCGCCGAGACCACCAGCCCCTGCGCCTCGGCCCGCGGCGCCAGCGCGGCGCCGATGCGCGCCGCCGCCAGGTCCTCCGGCACGTCCTCCGGCCCGAGCCGGGCGACGGTGACC
>JACZTQ010000073.1 GCA_022573605.1 Pseudomonadota bacterium
GGCCTGGGCCATCCTGGCCGTGCTGATGGCGGTGACGATGACGCTCTCCGACGTGCTCAACAACACCGCGACGACGATCATCGCGGCCCCCATCGCCATCGACATGGCGGGCAAGCTGGGGGTCAGCGCCGACCCGTTCCTGATGGCGGTGGCGGTGGCCGCCTCGTGCGCCTTCCTGACCCCGATCGGGCACAAGAACAACACCCTGATTCTCGGCCCCGGCGGCTACCGCTTCGGCGATTACTGGCGCATGGGGTTGCCGCTCGAGGTGATCGTGCTGGTGGCGGGGATTCCGGCGATCATGCTGTTTTGGCCGTTCTGAAGGCGCGGCCTCTCTTGTGCCACATTTGGCCCGCCCATGTCGGGCCCAAGTCGGGCCCATGTCGGGCCCATGTCGGGCCCAAGTCGGGCCCAAGTCGGGCCCAAAGCGGGCCCGGCGGATTGGCTTGGAATCACCCGTTCAGGATGTCGTCGAGGCGCCGCTTTTCCTCGTCGGTCAGCGGCGCCTCGCGGGCTTCGGCGTGGGGTCGCCGCGCGCGGTGGTAGGCGACAATCACGATCAGCCCGATCAGGAAGGCGGCCGGCCCGGCCAGCCACAGGGCCGCGTTGGCGGCGGAGAATTTCGGCTTGAGGAGCACGAATTCCCCATATCGTTCAACCAGATAGTCCAGCACCTCGGCATCGCTGTCGCCGGCCGTGAGGCGCTCGCGCACCAAGAGACGCAGGTCGCGGGCCAGGCTGGCGTTCGAATCGTCGATCGATTCGTTGCGGCAGACCAGGCAGCGCACCTCCTTCGAGATCGCCCGGGCGCGGGCCTCGAGCGCCGGATCTGCAAGCATTTCATCGGGTTGCACGGCAAATGCCGGCGCCGCAACGATGAGCGCGAGGATGAGGACGATCACCCGCATCGCCCTACTCCGCCGCCACCGGCGCGGGCCGGGCGCGCCGGGCCGCGGCACCGACCCGGTAGCGCCGGTCGGTCAGGCTGACCAGCCCGCCGATCGCCATCACCAGCGCGCCGAGCCAGATCCAGTTCGCCAGCGGCTTCAGATAGGCCCGCACCACCCAGGCATCGCCCGTGGTCTGCTTGTCGCCCAGCACCAGGTAGAGGTCGCGGGTCAGCCCCATGTCGATCGCCGCCTCGGTGGTCGGCTGGCCCTGCACCGGGTAGAGCCGCTTCTCCGGCTCCATCACCGCCACCACCTCGCCGTCCCGGAAGACGGTGAAGTGCCCGCGCTGGTAGAGGTAGTTCGGCCCCTGGCCGTCGCTGACACTGTCAAAATGGATCTCGTAGCCGCCCAGCATGTAGCTCTCGCCGGGACTGGCGAGGCGGATATCCTCGACCTCCCAGGCGGTCACCGCGGCGATCCCCATCACGCTCAGCCCGAACCCGCCATGGGCCAGGAACTTGCCCCAGTCGGCCCGCGGCAATCGGACCAGGCGACCGAGCGCGGTGCCCGGCGAGGCCCGCGGCAGCCCGATCCGGGCGCCGATCTCGACGAACACGCCGAGGATCAGCCAGGCCGCCAGCGCCAGTCCCACCGGGGCCAGCAGCGCCTCCCCGCTCTGCAATCCCCAGACCACGCCGCCGAGCGCCAGCGCCGCCGCCGCCGCCCACCACAGCCGGGCCATCACCCGGCCCAGGTCGCCCCGCTTCCAGGGCAGCAGCGAGCCCAGCGGCATGGCCACGATCACCAGCACCATGAACGGGGTGAAGGCGAGCTCGAAAAACGGCGCCCCGACCGAGATCTTGGCGCCGTCGATGAACTCGCGCACCAGCGGCGCCAGGGTGCCGGTGAACACCACCGCCGCCGCCACCGCCAGCAGCAGGTTATTGAGGATCAGCCCGCCCTCGCGGCTGACCGGCTGGAACAGGCCCTCCGAGCGCATCGCCGGCGCGCGCCAGGCGAACAGCGTCAGCGAGCCGATGATCGTCACCCCGAGAATGGCGAGGATGAACACGCCCCGGGCCGGGTCGTTGGCGAAGGCGTGCACCGAGGTCAGAACCCCGGAGCGGACGATGAAGATGCCGACCAGGCTGAGCGAGAAGGCCAGGATCGCCAGCAGGATGGTCCAGGCCTTGAGCGCGTTTCGCTTCTCGACCACGATCGCCGAGTGCAGCAGCGCGCCGGCCACCAGCCAGGGCATGAAGGAGGCGTTCTCGACCGGGTCCCAGAACCACCAGCCGCCCCAGCCGAGCTCGTAATAGGCCCAGTAGGAGCCGAGCGCGATGCCGATGGTCAGCATGACCCAGGCCATCAGGGTCCAGGGCCGCACCCAGCGCGCCCAGGCGGCGTCGACCTTGCCCTCGATCAGCGCCGCGACGGCGAACGAGAACACCATCGAGAGCCCGACATAGCCGAGATAGAGAAAGGGGGGATGGATCGCCAGCCCGATGTCCTGCAACAGCGGATTGAGGTCGTTGCCGTCGAGCGGCGCCGGGCTCAATCGGTCGAACGGGTTCGAGGTGAACAGGATGAAGGCCGTGAAGGCCGCCGCGATCATCGACTGCACGCTCAGCGCGCGCGCCTTCAGGCCCAGCGGCAGGTCGCGCCCGAAGGCCGCCACCGTGGCCCCGAACAGGGCCAGGATCAGCACCAGCAGCAGCATCGAGCCCTCGTGGTTGCCCCAGGTCCCGGAGACCCGGTAGAGCACCGGGATCTGCGAGTTCGAGTGCTCGGCGACGATCCGGACCGAGAAATCCAGGGTCACGAAGGCATGCACCAAGGCGGCGAAGGCGAACCCGATCAGCAGGAACTGCATCACCGCCGCCGGCGCCGCCGCCCGCATCCAGTCGGCCCAGCCCCGCCCGGCGCCGACCAGCGGCACGACCGCCTGGAACAGCGCCACCGCGAAGGCCAGGGTCAGCGCGAAGTGTCCGAGTTCAACGATCATTTCACAGCCTCACGTTTCTATCCATCAGCACCACCTCAGATACACCGAGCTTCCAGCAATTCCGGCGCCAGTCCAGGAAATTTCGCCGTCAGCCGCCATAGGGGTCCGAGCCTCCGCCTGCGCCGGTGTCCGCGCCGGCATCCTCCTCGCCCTCCCAGTGGCCCTGCGCCTTCAGCGCCTGGACCACCTCCCGGGGGATGTAGTTCTCGTCGTGCTTGGCCAGCACCTCGGTGGCGACGAAGGCGCCGTCGCGCAGATAGCCCTCGGTGACCACCCCCTGGCCCTCGGCGAAGAGGTCGGGCAGCACGCCGGTAAAGCTGACCGCCACGGTGGCGTTGCCGTCGGTGATCTCGAAGGTCGCGGTCGCGGTCTCGCTCTCGCCCCTGACCAGCGAGCCGGTCACCACCAGCCCGCCGACCCGCAGCAGCTGGTCGGGGCGGCGCTGTTCGGCCAACAGCTCGGTCGGCGAGAAGAAGAACACGATGGCGTCGCGAAAGGCGAACGACACCAGCAGCGCCGAGGCGCCCAGCAGCACCGCGCCGAGCACCATCATCTGGATCCGCCGGGTCTTTTTCGTCGTCATGCCGGGCTCCTTCAGAGAATCGGACTGAGAATCGGACGCGCCAGTCTAGCCCTTGGCGCCGGGGTCCGCATCCGGACCCCTCGTCGCACCCCCGCGCCCCATGTTGGCCCCCGCGTTGTTGACCACCGCGTTGACCTCGGCCCCGAAGATAATGGCGGCCCCGGTCAAATAGAAGAACAACAGCGTCACGATCACCCCGGCCAGCGTCCCGTAGGTGACGGCATAGGAGGGCGCAAAGGCCAGGAACAGCGACAGCCCGGTCGCCGCCGCGCTCCAGATGATCACGCTGGCGAGGACCCCGGGCCAGAGCCGCAAGCCGCGCATCGGCCGCGACGGCAGCACCCGGTGCATGGCCCAGAGCGACCCCACCAGCACCGTCACGCCGAGCAGATAGCGCATGATATCCGCCTCCGCCGGAATGTCGATCTCGGTCCAGCGTTCGATCAGCACGAAGGCCAGCGGCGCGAAGATGATCAGAACCGAAAGCACGGTGAAGATCGCGAAACCGGTCAGCACGACGCCGACGGCGATCAGCCGGCGCAGGCCCAGATGGCGCTTGTGCTCCACGTCATAGGCCCGGTCGAGGCCGATCCTGACCGCCTCGACCCCGTTCGAGGCGGCCCAGAGAGCCCCGAGCGCCGACAGCGTCAGGATGCCGCCGCGGCGCTGCCCGATGACCTCCAGCAGCACCGGCTCCAGGGTTCGCGCGACATGCTCCGGAACCCCCTCGAACAGCGCGCCAAGCGCCAACTCCGCACCCTGCTGGCCGACCACGAACCCGGTCAGCGCGGTGGCGAAGATCAGGAACGGCACCGCCGCCAGCATCAGCGAATAGGCGATATGTCCGCTGAGCACCGAGCCCTGATCCTTGTTGAACCGCTTGAGCACCGTCCACGGAAACGGCCAGGTCGCCTTCAGCACGGTGCGCGCGACGCTCACGGGAACAGCGGTGCGGCCATCAATCCGGCGGTCTCGTCGAGCCCCAGCATCAGGTTCGCGTTCTGGATCGCCTGACCGGAGGCGCCCTTGACCAGGTTGTCCAGCGCCGCGAACAGGATCGTCCGGCCCGGGCGGCGGTCGGCGACCACGCCGAGATCGCAGAAGTTGGAGCCGCGCACATGGCGGGTGTGCGGGCTCTCGCCCAGCGGCAACACCCGGATGAACGGCTCGCCGGCATGGCGCCGGGCCAGTTCGGCGTGGATCGCCGCCGCCTCGCCCTCGAGATAAATGGTCGCCAGGATGCCCCGGTTCTGCGGCGCCAGATGGGCGGTGAACGAGCAGGTGACCGGCCGCCCGGCGGCCTTGGCGAATTCCTGGTCGAACTCGGCCATGTGCCGGTGGCTGGCGACGTTGTAGGCGTGGAAGCCCTCCGACACCTCGGCGTGCAGCATCCCCTCCCTGGCCCCGCGCCCGGCGCCGGAGACACCGGTGACCAGGTCGATGATGATCTCGTCGGGGTCGATCAGCCCGGCCTCCAGCAGCGGCACCACCGCCAGCAGCCCGGCGGCCGCGTTGCAACCGGTGCCGGCGACCAGCCGGGCGGCGCGGATCTCCTCGCGGTAGAACTCGGTCAGCCCGTAGACCGCCTCGGCCTGGAGCTCGAGCGCCCGGTGCTCATGCCCGTACCAGTGGGCGTAGAGCGCCGGGTCGCGCAGCCGGAAGTCGGCCGAAAGATCGACGATCTTCAGATCGCGCGGCAGGGCCGAGATCACCTCCTGCGTGGTCGCGTGCGGCAGCGCGCAGAAGGCCAGATCGACGCCCTTGAGGTCGACCTCGGCGATGGTCACCAGGCGCGGCAGCGCCAGATGACGCAGATGCGGAAACACCTCGGCCATCGCCGCCCCCGCCTTGCGGTCGGCGGTCAGAGCCACGATTTTCATCCCCGGATGGGTGGCGATCAGGCGCACCAGTTCGGCGCCGGTGTAGCCGCTGGCGCCCAGGATCGCGATTCTGTGCCGTGTCATCACCTTGCCTCCGTGATCGCCCTCCGCCTATCCGATACGGGGGGGCGTCGCAATGGCGTCGATCCCCGAACCCGCGAAACGGAAAGCGGCCCCGGGCGACCCGTGAGCATTCCGGTCCTTGGAGCACTGGCTTCTTGCACACCCGCAGGGTAGGTAACTCAAAATACTTGACATATGCACTCAGGGGAATAATATTCACTCGATGGCATGGGAGGTCGAATATACCGACGAGTTCGAAGAATGGTGGAGTGATCTTTCGGAAGACGAGCAGGTGGACGTTGCCGCTTATGTAGGAAGACTCGAGAGCAGAGGGCCGAATCTGCCTTACCCCCATTCAAGTGGCGTCAAGGGTTCCCGGCACAGCCATATGCGAGAGCTTCGGGTGCAAAGCCACGGCAACCCATTGCGGGTCTTCTATGCCTTCAACCCGGAACGCACGGCGATTTTGTTGCTTGGCGGAGACAAAACCGGGAATGACCGGTTCTACGAAAAAATGATCCCGGTTGCGGATGATCTCTATGACGAGCATCTGCGAGAGCTGAAAGGAGAATAGCAGCATGGCTGGAAGAACATCTTTTGCGGAACTGCGCGCCCGGATGACTCCCGAAGCGCAAGCCTTGTCCCGGCAGAAGTCGGCCCAACTGGAACGGGAGATGAATCTTGCGGAACTTCGTCGAGCCATGAAGCTTTCGCAGGATGAAATCGCAGCCCTGCTGAATATCAGCCAGGGTTCCGTCGCGAAGATGGAGAAACGAGCAGACATGCTTGTCGGAACGTTGCGGCGTTTCATTCAGGCGATGGGTGGAGACCTCGAGATGATTGCCCGCTTCCCCGAGGAAAGCATCAAGATCGAAAGCTTCGAAAGCCTGTCGGCGAAGGAGCAGCATGAAACATCTGCTTGACGGAAAACGCCATCTTTTGTGGTCCCCTGCGTTCGAAGTTCGACGCAGGGGTTTTTGTTTCCCAAGGATCGGAATGCGTTGGGCGAACCGGGGCCTTCCAATCGATCCGCAAAACGCCGCTCAGCGCTTCGAGAACTGGAAGCTCCGGCGCGCCTTGCGCTTGCCGTACTTCTTGCGCTCGACGACGCGGGCGTCGCGGGTCAGGAAACCGGCCGCCTTCAGCGCCGGGCGCAGCTCCGGCTCGTAGACGCACAGCGCCTTCGAGATGCCGTGCTTGACGGCGCCGGCCTGGCCCGAGAGGCCGCCGCCCTTGACCGTGCACATGACGTCGAACTGGCCCGCGACATTGGCCACCGTGAAGGGCTGGCCGATCACCATCTGCAACACCGGGCGGGCGAAATACTTCGCCATCTCCTTGCCGTTGACCACCACCTTGCCGTGGCCGGGCCGGACCCAGACCCGGGCCACCGCGTCCTTGCGCTTGCCGGTGGCGTAGGAGCGGCCAAGCTCGTCGCGGACCGCCACGCGGACGATCGCGACACCCTCGGCGGGCTCGCCATCGGTCTCGCCATTGGCCTCGCCATTGGTTCTGGTGGCCACGCCGACCGCCGCCTTCAGATCATCGAGCGATTTGATTTCATCGGTCATCGTCAGGCGCTCCGGGTGTTCTTGGGGTTCATCGAGGCGACGTCGAGGGTCTCGGGCTGCTGCGCCTCGTGCGGGTGCTCGGCTCCGGCGTAGACGCGCAGGTTGGTCAACTGCTGGCGGGTCAGCGGACCGCCCGGCATCATCCGGGTTATCGCCTTGGTGACCACGCGCTCGGGGAACTTGCCTTCCAGGATCTGGCCGGCGGTGCGGCTCTTGATGCCGCCGGGATAGCCGGTGTGGCGGTAATAGACCTTGTCGGCGCGCTTGTTGCCGGTGAGCTGGATCTTGCCGGCATTGATGATGATCACGTTGTCGCCCATGTCCATGTGCGGCGTGAAGGTCGCCTTGTGCTTGCCGCGCAGGCGCATGGCCACGATCGAGGCGAGACGGCCGAGCACGACGCCCTCGGCGTCGATCAGGATCCATTTCTTCTCGATCTCGGCCGGTTTGGCAGAATAGGTTTTCATCGCTGTTCCGGGTCATCTGGCGGCCGCGGCCGCGGAAACTCACGAGGCCGGGTAGAACCCCGGCCGGTGGGGCGCGTATCTGGCCCAAGCGGGCGCCATTGTCAACTGTAATTCGGGCGCAAACCGGCGAAATTCCCGCAATCAATCAATATGGTTAGGGGTGGGGTTTCTATTTACCCCAAATCCGGGGGTGGAATTGCATAGGTCATGACCGCGTGCGCCACCGGGCGGTCGTCGCCCTCGGAATAGAGCGTCACGTCGCCGACGGAGAGGCGCTTGCCGAGCTTGAGGATGCGGGCCTCGCCGATCAGGTCGCGCCGGGCCGGTTTGCGCAGGAAGTTGATGCTGACGCTGACGGTCACGGTCAGGGGCTCGCGCCCGATCATCGCCAGGGTGGCGGCGTAGAAGGTGCAGTCGGCCAGGGTGAACATGGCCGGGCCGGAGACCGTGCCGCCCGGGCGCAGGTGGCTCGCATCGACCGGCATCCGCAGCCGCGCGCGCATCGGCCCGACCTCCTCGATCACCATCTCGTCCCGGAGCTGCGGGAAAATCTCGTCGAAAAACTCGACCAGTTCCGCCAGCCCCAGCTTCTGTGTCGGCTTCTGTTCCATCCCTGCCCCTTTCGGTCCGGTTCGCGCTGGCCTAATGTCATGCTGAAATTGCCCGCAATGACAAGGGACGCGACCATGCCGGACATTCTGCTGCGTGAAAACGACGGCGCCGTCGCGATGCTGACGCTGAACCGGCCGGATCAGCTCAACACCCTCTCCGAGGAGCTGCTGACAGCGCTTCAGGACGAGCTCGACCGCATCGCCGCCGAGCCCGCGACCAAGGTGGTGATCCTGAAGGGCGCCGGGCGCGCCTTCTGTGCCGGGCACGACCTGCGCCAGATGTTGGGCAAGCGCCAGGCGCCGGACGGCGGGCGGGCCTACTACATCGAGTTGTTCGCGCAATGCTCTCGGCTGATGAGCACGATCCCGCGGCTGCCCCAGCCGGTGATCGCCGAGGTGCACGGGCTGGCCACCGCCGCCGGCTGCCAGCTGGTCGCCACCTGCGACATGGCGGTGGCGGCCGAGACCGCGCGATTCGGCGTCAACGGGGTCGATATCGGGCTGTTCTGCTCGACCCCGATGGTGGCGCTGAGCCGCAACATCGGCCGCAAGCAGGCGTTCGAGATGCTGACCACGGGCGAGTTCCTGTCGGCGCGGCAGGCGACGGACCTCGGCCTGATCAACCGCGCGGTGCCGGAGGCCGATCTTGCCGCCGAGACCCGGGCGCTGGCCGACAAGGTCACCTCGAAGCTCGGCTCGGCGGTGCGCATCGGCAAGCGTACCTTCTACGAGCAATTGGAGATGACCCTGGATGTGGCCTACGAACATACCGGCCGGGTGATCGCCGAGAACATGCTGCATCCCGACACCGCCGAGGGGGTGCGGGCGTTCCTGGAGAAGCGCCCGCCGGATTGGCCGGATTAATCGCAGGGCACGTCGATCTTGCCGTCATCCCCGCGCAGGCGCTAGGGGATGCACACATTTTTCTTGATGGGGGTATGAGAGGGATTCCCATTTGCGCGTTGACGTGATTCTCTTGCGTGAGTTGGCACGAGCGAGGGGAAGAGGCGATGGGATCGATGGATCTGGGCCGGTTTGCTGACCGGCGCCTGGAAAAAGGGGGGCGCTGCTGCTCGCGCGCATGGTTGGCCGCAAGAGCGTATGCCTGCGCCGGTTGGCGGGCGGGCGGCGCCGCGAGATTGTGCGCTTCGGCCGTTTCCTGTCGAACCCACGGGTGACGGTGGAGCGCCTCATCGAGGGCTGGGGCGTGCAGACCGCACCGGTTTTGCGCGGGGGCCTGCGCGGGGCGCCATGTGCTGGCGATCCAGGACACCAGCGAGTTCAACTTCCGCACCCATGTCCCCGCGCAGGCGGGGAACGGCGGCGCGGCGGCGCGGCTTGGGCGAGATCGGCAAGGGCGTCGGCCGGGGCCTTTTGCTGCATGCGATGCTGGCGGTGGACGCGGACACCCACGGCTGTCTGGGGCTGGTGTCGGGCCGGCTCTGGACCCGGCCGGCCAGGATGCAGTGGCGTCGGCGTGTCGATCACGCCAAGCGGCCCTTGGCCGACAAGGAATCGCAGCGCTGGCTGAGCACCGCCGAAGCGGCCAAGAGCGTCTTGGCGGCGGCGGCGTCGGTAACGGTGGTGGCCGACCGCGAGAGCGACATCTACGCCGAATGGGCGCGTCTTCCCGGGCCTCGTTTCCACCTGCTGACGCGCGCCATGCATGACCGGGTGATCGCCGAAGGCGGCCGGCTGTCCACCGCCCCCCTGGAGCCGGCCGGCGAGGCCGGGATCGATCTGGTCGCCCGTGCCGGCAGGCCGGCGCGACGGGCGACGCTGGCCGCGCGCTTCGGCCGGGTCACTCTGAAGCGCCCCCAGAGCACGCGCGAAGCGGGGCTGCCCAAGACGGTGCCGGTGAGCCTGGTCGAGGTCGTCGAGCAAAACCCGCCGCCCGGATTCACACCGGGCGCCGAGCCGATCCTGTGGCGCCTTCTGACCACCCACGAGGTCACCGACGCGGCCATGGCTTGGCGCGTGATCGGCTGGTACCGCGCGCGCTGGGTCATCGAGCAGCTGTTCCGCACGTTGAAGCGACAAGGTCTGCGGGTGGAGAACAGCCAGCTCGACACCGCCGAGGGATTGCTCAAGCTCACCGCCATCGCCACGCGGGCGGCCTGCACCACGCTCCAGCTCGTCCAGGCGCGCGACGGCCAAAGCAACCAAAGCAGCGAAATCGCCTTTACACCCGCCGAGGAGCGGACCCTGGAAGCGTTGCTTCCCGACCTCGAAGGAAAAACTGCCGCACAGAAAAACCCTCACCCGCGCCGCAGTCTCGCCTGGGCCGCCTGGATCATCGCAAAGCTCGGCGGATGGGACGGATACAAGTCCTCGAAACCCCCCGGACCCATCACCTTCAGGCACGGCCTGGAACACTTCCATTCCATCGCCTATGGATGGAGCCTGCGAGATGTGTGAATCCCCTAGCGCGCAGGCGGGGATCTCGTGGATGCTGTGAGAGATTCCCGCCTGCGCGGGAATGACGGGCTCGACGGTACGCGCTGTCGGCCTTCCGCGCCGCTTTATCCCCTCGCGATGGCCTGCTCGCCGGGATAGGCGATCTCGAATTTGGCCCGGATCAGCACCGCGACCACCACCAGCGCGCCGGCCTGGTGGGCCAGCGCGATCCCCAGCGGCGAGGCCTGCATCACGGTGACGATGCCGACCAAAACCTGGGCCAGGATCGCCACCCCGGTCCAGCGCCCCAGATTGCGCGTCGCCCGGTGGCCCGAGCGCCCGCAGCGCAGCGCGAAGACGATGGCGAAGGCCAGCACCAGGTAGCCCAGCATCCGGTGGACGAACTGCACCAGCGCCGGGTTCTCGAAGAAGTTGACCCACGGCGGCGTCATCGCGAAGCTCTCGCCGGGCAGGAACTCCCCCTGCATCAGCGGCCAATCGACGTAGCCGCGCCCGGCGTCGATCCCGGCCACCAGCGCGCCGGCCAGGATTTGCAGGAACACCAGGGCGGTCAGCGCCCCCGCCACCCCGATCAGCGCCGGCAGGCGCCGGCGGCGCGCCTTCAGCAGCGCCACCTCGTCGAGGCGGATGCGCAGCGCCAGCCAGATCAGCACCATGAAGATCACGAAGGCCAGCCCCAGATGCAGCGCCAACCGGTAGGAGGCGACATCCAGCCTCCCCGTCAGCCCCGAGACCACCATCCACCAGCCGACCGCCCCCTGCAGCCCGCCCAGCACCCCGGGCAGCACCAGCCGCCCGACCCAGCCCGCCGGAATGCGCCTGCCCAGCAGAAAGACCAGGAACCCCACCAGCCAGACCCCGCCGATCAGACGGCCAAGCAGGCGATGCCCCCATTCCCACCAGAAGATCGGCTTGAAGTCGGCCAGGGTCATCCAGGCGTTCTGCTCCTGGAACTCGGTGGTGCCCTGGTAGGCTTCGAACGCCGCCCGCCAGTCGGCCTCCGAGAGCGGCGGCAGCGCCCCCATCACCGGCGCCCATTCGGTGATCGACAGCCCCGAATCGGTCAGCCGGGTCAGCCCGCCGACCAGCACCATCACGGCGGTCAGCAGCGCCAGCCCCAGCAGCCACAGCGCGATCGCCCCCCGCGCCGCGCAGCTCCGCACTGGAGCCGCAGCGGCTGGCGTGGCCTTCCCATCGCCCACATCCTCGAAGATCGACCGTTTACTCATGCCCTGCCCCGACCGTTGGATTTCGCGCCCAGACCCATACGAACTTGCGTCGGCCATCCCTCACCGCACCGTCCCGGGCTTGACCCGGGACCTCCTCGAGACGGTTCATGCGGAGGTCCCGGCTCGAGGCCGGGACGG
>JACZTQ010000383.1 GCA_022573605.1 Pseudomonadota bacterium
GGCGGTCTCCTCGATGCCGCCGCCGATGCCGCCCAGCCCTACCTGACCGAACCGCGCGGCCTGATGCGCGGCCGGGCGGCGGCGATCCTCAAGCCCGCCTCGACCGCCCAGGTGGCGGCGATCCTGCGGCTTTGCCATCGCCACCGGATCGGCGTCGTGCCCTATGGCGGCGGCACCGGGCTGGTCGGCGGCCAGGTCTGCCCCGAGGGTTCGCCGGCGGGCCCCCGCCCGGTGGTGCTGTCGCTGGAGCGGATGAACCGCATCCGCGCCGTGCTGCCCGACGATGGCGCGATCATCGCCGAGGCGGGGGTGATCCTGGCCGATCTTCAGGCGGCGGCTTTGGGCGCGGGGCGCCTCTTCCCGCTGTCGCTGGCGGCCGAGGGTTCGTGCCGGATCGGCGGCAACCTCGCCACCAACGCCGGCGGCGTGGCTGTGCTGCGCTACGGCACGGCGCGCGACCTCTGCCTCGGGCTCGAGGCGGTGCTGGCGGACGGCTCGGTGCTCGAGGGGCTCAAACCCGTGCGCAAGGACAACACCGGCTACGACCTGCGCCACCTGCTGATCGGCTCGGAGGGCACCCTGGGGGTGATCACCGCCGCGAGCCTGAAGCTGTTCCCGCAGCCCGGCGAGACGGTCACGGCGATGCTGGCGGTGCCCTCGCCCGACGCCGCGCTGAGCCTGCTGCAAACCCTGCGCGAGCGGCTCGGCGACGGGGTCTCGGCCTTCGAGCTGATCGCCGGCCAGGGCATCGCCTTCCTGGCCGGGTTCTACCCTTCAAGACCCGACCCGCTGACCGGCCGCCCCGACTGGCGGGTGCTGGTCGAGATCACCGGCCCGCCCCCCGACCCTTCTGGCGTCGGCGGCCTGACCGGGCGGGCCGAGGCGCTGCTGGCCGAATTGCTTGAGGCCGGGCTCGCCAGCGACGGCGTGGTTGCCGCCAGCGCGGCCCAGCGGGCCCACATGTGGTGGATGCGCGAGACCCTGCCCGAGTGCAACCGCCGGGTCGGCGCGGTCACCTCGCACGACATCGCGCTGCCGCCGAGCCGGATCGGGCGCTTCATCGCCGAGGCGAGCGGGATTGTCGCCGGGTTCGGCGCCAGCCTTCGGATCAACTGCTTCGGCCATCTCGGCGACGGCAACCTGCACTACAACGTGTTTCCGCCCGAGGGCGCCCGGGTGGCCGATTGGCGGGCGCTGGCCGGGCCGGTGAGGACGGCGATCCACGACCTGGTCGACGCCCAGGGCGGTTCGATCAGCGCCGAGCACGGCATCGGCCGGATGAAGATCGCCGAGCTGGAGAAATACGCCGATCGCACGAAGCTGGCGGCGATGCGGGCGATCAAGGCGGCGCTGGACCCGAGGGGCATCCTGAACCCGGGGGCGGTGGTGGCGGGGTAGGGCGGGTGCGGCACGATCCGGGTCGTGATTGCCGGGCTTGACCCGGCAATCCAGTCCTTGAATCAACCAGTTATACCAACGCTCAGTGAGCGTGACTCACGCCGCCGACCCCCTCCCCAACCCTTCCCCTTTCAGGGGGAGGGGTTTGCGCCGCGCTTTCCGGGACTTAAAGCCCCTCCCCTAGAAGGGGAGGGGTTGGGGAGGGGTCTGCCGCCATGGGTTCCGATCACCGAGCTTTGGTATTAAGATCTGGATGCCCGTGCCAGGCGCCAGCCAGACGCGGTTCCGCCGGGGTGGAACTTGCTCTGGCTCCGTCATCCCCTGCGCCCCGAAATCCCATGGGCGCCACGCAGTGATGCGGTGCAGCCCCGGGACCTCCCGACCCCGGGCAGAGGTCGAGAGATCCCGCACGAGCGCGGCATCACTTCGTGCTGCAACGCCTACGGGATGACGATGCGGCGGCGATTCCGCTTCAAGCCATCTTGCTTCGGATCGGGGTCTCACACTCCCGAGTCATTTGTGTTCAAGCGATCGCCTCGCGGATGGCATTCATCAAGGAAAAATTAATTTTTGAACGCTCTAATAATTTCCTATCGTATTTTGGCCCTAATTGCCTTATTATGGCCATACTTGTCTTAATGTGGCCGTAATCCTCGAGTGCGAGAGGTTGCTCCTGAAGCCTCTCGTCTCTGGCGATTTGCCGCCCGTGCAGACTGTTGGCTTTGGTCCCGCCTAGTCGTGTTTACGTCAGGCTTTAACCTAAACCACTGAAGAGAAAGGTAAATGTATAGAGATGCAAACCGAACGTCACTGTCGTCCTTGCTTGCGCGCAGCAGCGCGATCGCGCTGATCGCGGCGGTCATGCCGCTCGGCGTCGGTTTCACCGATAACGGTGTCACCGTCGGAGCCCCGGCGGCCCACGCCGAAGCCGGCGGCAATGGTGGCGGCGGCCAAGGCGGCGGCAACGGTGGCGGCCAAGGCGGTGGCAACGGCGGCGGCGGCAACGGCGCCGGCGCCGAAGCTGCTGGCGGCGGCGGCAAAGGGCATGGCAACGGAGCCGCGAACGGCGTCGGTCACGGGGCCGGCGGCAGCCATGGCGCGACCGCCTCGGGGCTTGGCCGGGGCAACGCGGCCCAT
>JACZTQ010000074.1 GCA_022573605.1 Pseudomonadota bacterium
GACCTTCAGCACCCTCTAGAACACCGTCGGTTCTCTGCCCAAAACGAGACCTTCGGCGCCGGGCGTCGGCAATGCGGCGGTGTGCCGACCTACACGGCGTGGGTGCTGTAGGTCCGGGTTGTGCCAATTCCGGACATAGCTCGATTTCGGCGGGAGTGGCCATCGAGCGTTGAACATGCAAGCGAGCAAGGCCCGCTTTCAGAATCAATCGAGGCGCTCAAGACGCGAGGATTTGTGGGCGTGATCGGCGATCCGGCCCCACGTCTGACGACGCCGCCAACACAGGCTTTTGCCCCATTTACGACCCTCGAAGATTTGCCGAGAACGTCTTGTTTTTGGGTTAATCCGGACGTACTTCGATTCGATCGCTAGGGCTTAAAATTTTGTCACAGCTTGTCGGCACTATATCTGGCGGCCCTTGGGCCGGGAGCGGAATTGACGCGGACGGCGAGGAATGCTCGGATACGCGCATCGTCATCGGAGATCGCCGCATGACCGACGGCCCGCGTGGTTCAGACGCCTGGATCACCGATCCACAAACCTATCTCGATCGCCGAGCGGCGACCCGTACGGTGCCTTCGGCGCCTGTCTCGCACTATCTCGCGATGCGCGACGGGGTGCGCCTGGCGGTGGACATCCATCTGCCCGACGGTGAGAGGCCGACGGAAGGATTTCCGGCGGTCCTGATCTTCACCCCCTACTACCGTCGGTTCCGTCTGGCAGGCGACGCCCCGGCCGGAATTGAGCCGAGCCCGAACTCCGCCGCCTACCGCGAGATGTTCGTGCCGCGCGGTTATGCGCTGGTGGTCATCGATGTGCGCGGCACCGGGGCATCCTTCGGTTGCCGCGATTCCTTCCGCTCGCCGGCGGAGCGGCAGGATTATGCCGAAGTCATCGAATGGGTCGCGGCGCAGGGCTGGTGCGACGGGCGGCTGGGCGCGACCGGAATTTCCTATCTCGGCGCCGCCTGCGATTTCGCCGCCGCCTCCGGGCATCCCGCCTTGAAGGCGATCGCGCCGATCAGTGCCGTCTGGGATACATATTCCGACCATTTCTACCCGGGCGGCATCCTGCTGACCGATCTCGCCACCGGCTATGGCCGGGTCATGGAGGCGCTGGACCAGGACCGGCGCGAGGACCTGCGCAAATACTATTACTTCGCCGAGCCGTGCTTCGAGGGGCCAGCCCCGGTCGATGACGACCCGGAGGGCGTGCTGCTGGCCGAGGCCATCGCCGAGCATGCCGCGAATGTGCACATGCCGGACTTCCTGCGCGAGTTCCAGTTCCGCGACTCGACGCTGGCGCATGACCCGGAGTTCACCTCCGACAGCTTCAGCCCCCATGCGGTGTCGGCCGGGTTCCGTGACGATCTGGCGGTGCTGGCGGTCTCGGGCTGGCGGGACGGCGCCTATATGAACGGCGCGATCGCCTTCAAGGCGGGATGCCCGGAGGCGGCTGCAAATTCGCAACGTCCAGGACTACTATCCCGACTGGGACGAGAAGCCGGGGAACTACCTCCGGTTCCGGTCTGAGCCGCTGGACGCCGCCCTGACCGTCGCGGGCCACCCGCTGCTGCATCTCGATTTTGCCTCGGATCAGGCGGATGCCTGCATCTTCGCCTATCTGGAGGACATCGCCCCGGACGGGTCATCGCATTATGTCACCGAGGGGATGCTGCGGGCGCTGCACCGGGGCATATCCGAGCCCTCGCCCACCTATCGCACGACCTGGCCCTATCGCGCCTTCACCCGGGCGGAGGCGCGGCCGTTGGTGCCCGGCGAGCCGGTGACCATCGATTTCGCGTTGCTGCCGGTGTCGTGGGAGTTCCCGGCCGGACATCGGATCGGCCTCTCCATCGCCGGGGCAGACCGGGACAACTTCGCCCTGTGGCCCTACGGCAGGCCGGGCAACTGGACGATCCGAACCGGCGGGGTCTACCGCTCCAGTCTGACGCTGCCGGTGGAGTAGGGCTCCTCGGCGACGGTGGCGCGGCGGGCGCGAACCGAGTCGGTCAACTAGGTCTGAATAGGCTCTACGCCCTCCCGCGTCCCGCGTGTGGCCCGCAAGCGGATAGGTCATATGGTTGATGGATCGGCAGCTTCTCTTGCATGCTCACGATTTAGCTGCCACGCTCCCGCAATGACGGCGCGCCTCGAATGCATGCCGTGTAACGATATTCGACAAGGAGGAAACACACCATGAAGCAATGGATTCTGCCAGGCGTGGCGATGGCTGCAGCCGCGGGCATCTGGTCCGGTCCGGCGCTGGCCGGCAAGGCGGACGATACCTTGAACTGGGCGACCGACCGCGAGGTCGCCGTCATCGATCCCTATTACAACAACACCCGCGAGTTGGTGGTGATGGGGCACCTGGGCTGGGACGGCCTGTTGTTCCGCAACCTCGACACCGGTGAGTATGAGCCGCTGCTGGCCACCGGCGTGGAATGGATCGACAACGTCACGCTCGAGGTGGAACTGCGCCAGGGCGTGGTCTTCCACGACGGGTCCAGCTTCGGCTCGGAGGACGTGGTCTACACCATCAACCACGTCTCCAACGAGGATAACGGCGTGCTGACGATAAAGAACGTCAGCTGGATGAAGAACGCCGAGGCGCTGGGTCCGCACAAGCTGCGCATCAATCTGGTGAACCCGTTTCCGGCCGCCTTCGCCTATCTTTCGAACGCGGTCTTCATCGTGCCCGAGGGCCATTACGACAACGCCCCCACCGGGGCCGACGGCAGAAAGGATTTCGGCGCCGTGGCGCCGGTCGGCACCGGCCCCTACAAGTTCGTCGAGGTCAAGGCCGGCGAATACGTGCTGTGGGAGAAGAACGACGCCTACATGAAGGACACGCCGAAGGGCCAGCCTTCCATCGGCCATATCCGCTTCCGCACCATCAAGGAGATGAACACCCAGATCGCCGAGATGCTGACCGGCGGGCTGGACTGGATGTGGGATGTGCCGAAGGACCAGGCCGAACGTCTGGCGGACCTGGGCACCGTCACGGTCGAGAACGCCAAGACCATGCGCGTCTCCTACCTCGCCTTCGACGTCGACGGCAGTTCGGGGCAGACCTTCTTCATGGACAAGCGGGTGCGCGCGGCGGTGGCCCACGCGATCAACCGCGAGTCGCTGACCCGGAACCTGGTCGGCCCGGCCTCGGTGGTGATCCACTCGGCCTGCCATCCGGACCAGTTCGGCTGCGCCCAGGACGTGACCAGGTGGGACTATGACCCGGAGAAGTCGAAGGCGCTGCTGGCCGAGGCGGGCTATCCCGACGGCTTCGAGTTCGACATCTACGCCTATCGCCAGCGCGAGTTCACCGAGGCGGTGATCGGCGATCTGGCCAAGGTGGGGATCAAGGCAAACCTGACCTACCTGCAATACCGGGCGCTGCGCGACCTGGTGTGGAAGGGCAAGACCCCGATCAACCACATGACCTGGGGCTCGAACTCGATCCCGGATGTCTCGGCGATCACCAGCCACTTCTTCTCCGGCGGGCGCGACGACCCGGCCAAGGATCCGGAGGTGATTGCCTGGCTGGCGGAGGGTGACACCACGACTGACACGGCGGCGCGCGAGGCGGTCTACAAGAAGGCGCTGGAACGGATCTCGAGCGAGCTCTACTGGCTGCCGATGTTTACTTACGCGAAGTACTACGTGTATGCGAACGATCTCGACTTCCAGACCACCTCGGACGAGATCCCGCGCTTCTACGCGGCGAAGTGGAAGTGAGCGCGCACCCTGAATAGCGGACGGAAAACCGCCTCGCCGGGCGACCGGCGGGGCGATTCCCAAGGCGACGGCGCCGAGTGCGTTGCGCCCGAGGGGTGCTGGAGTCGGATGCCATGCTGCCTTATGTTCTGAAACGGTTCGCTGTCGCCATCCTGGTGGCGATCACGGTGTCGATGATCACCTTCTCGATGATCTATCTCTCCGGCGACCCGGCGCTGGCGCTGGCGGGAGAGACGGCGACCGAGGCGGATATCGAGAACATTCGCCGGGTCTATGGCTACGACCGGCCGATCGTGGTGCAGTATCTGGACTGGCTGTATCGGGCGGTGCAGGGCGATTTCGGGCAGTCGCACTACCTGAAAAAGCCGGTCTCGGAGGTGATCTTCGAGCGCCTGCCGACGACCATGCTGCTGGGTTTCTGCGCCCTGGTTTTCGCGCTGACCCTATCGATCCCGCTGGGCGTGCTGGCGGCGATCCGGCCGAACAGCATGATCGACCGGGTGGCCCTGACCATCGCCGTGGTCGGGCAGGCGATGCCCAGCTTCTGGTTCGCGCTGATCATGATGCTGTGGCTGGGCATCTACTGGCGGCTGCTGCCGGTCACCGGCACTGACTCCTGGGCGAATTTCGTTATGCCTTCCATCGCGCTCGGCTACTACATCACGCCGGCAGTGATGCGGCTGACCCGGGCGGGCATGCTGGAGGTGCTGTCGACCGACTATATCCGCACCGCGCGGGCCAAGGGGCTCAGGCCGATGACGGTGCTGTTCAAGCATGCGCTGCGCAACGCCATCATCCCGGTGGTGTCGCTGGCGGCGGTCCAGTTCGGCTTCATGCTGGGCGGCTCCATCGTCATCGAGACGATCTTCGCGATCAACGGGCTGGGGTTTCTGGCCTGGGAGTCGATCCAGCGTGCCGACCTGCCGATGATGCAGGCGATCGTGCTGGTGTTGAGCATCTTTTACATCGTGCTGACCTTCCTGGCGGACATGCTGAACGCCTGGCTGGATCCGCGGATCAGGGTGGGGTGACATGGCTGTGAACGACATCTCCCCTGGCGCTCCGGACATGGAGCCCTCGCCGCGGGCGCTTTTGCGCCGCCGGGTATTCCACCATGCCGGGCTGGTGATCGGCGCCTCCGTGCTGATCACCATCGTCCTGATGGCGCTGCTGGCGCCCTACATCGCGCCGCACGATCCCCTCGACCAGGTGCTGGACCGTAGACTGATCCCGCCGATCTGGTTCGACAGCGACAAGGCGACCTGGACCTTTCCGCTGGGGACCGACCATTTCGGGCGGGACTATCTCTCGCGGCTGATTTGGGGTGCGCGTATCTCGTTGATGATCGGGGTGTCGGCGATGCTGATCTCGGGTGTGATCGGCACCACCATCGGGGTCTTGGCGGGTTATTTCGGCGGCAGGGTCGACATGGTGGCGAACTTCATCATCACCACGCGGTTGTCGATGCCGGTGGTGCTGGTGGCGCTGGCGGTGGTCAGCATGGTCGGCTCGTCGCTGACGGTGGTGATCTGGGTGCTAGGGCTCTTGATCTGGGATCGCTTCGCCGTGGTGATGCGCAGTGCGACGATGCAGGTGCGCAACCTCGACTTCGTCGCCTCGGCGCAGGCACTGGGCTGCTCGACGGCGCGGATCGTGCTGTCCGAGATCCTGCCCAACGTCGCCAACCACCTGATCGTGGTGGCCACCATCGAGATGGCCCATGCAATCCTGCTGGAAGCGGCGCTCTCCTTCCTCGGCCTCGGCGTGCAGCCGCCGGAGCCGAGTTGGGGGCTGATGATCTCCGAGGCCAAGGGGTTGATGTTCTTCGATGCCTGGCTGATCGCGATCCCCGGCACGGCACTGTTCCTGCTGGTGCTGTCGATCAACCTTCTGGGCGATGGTCTGCGCGACGTGACCGCGCCCGACGGCCGGAACTGACGGCCGGAATTGGAGGGGAGCGAATGACCGAGCGCATCCTTGAGGTCGAGGGCCTGAGCGTCGACATTCCCGTGCCCGCGGGGATGCTGCATCCGGTGCAGGATCTCAGCTTCCACGTCGACCGGGGCGAGACCTTGGCGATCGTCGGCGAATCCGGCTGCGGCAAGTCTCTGACCTCGCTGGCGCTGATGGACCTGCTGCCATCGCGGGCGACGCGGCGGGCTTCGAAGCTGGCGCTGGACGGTCAAGACCTGACCGGGCTGTCCGAGCGGCAGATGTCGGACCTGCGCGGCAACCGGATGAGCATGATCTTCCAGGAGCCGATGACCTCGCTGAACCCGGCCTACACCATTGGCGATCAGTTGATCGAGGCGCTGCGCCGGCATCGCGGCGTGACCGTGGGCGAGGCCCGCGACCGGGCGGTCTGGTTGTTGGAGAAGGTCGGCATCACGGCGGCGCGAGAGCGTCTGCGGCAGTATCCGCACCAGCTCTCCGGCGGGCTGCGCCAGCGGGTGATGATCGCCATGGCGCTTATGTGCGGACCGGACCTGATCATCGCCGACGAACCGACCACGGCGCTGGACGTGACCATCCAGGCGCAGATCCTGCACCTGCTGGCCGACTTGCAGCGCGAATTCCGGACCGGGCTGATCCTGATCACCCACGACCTTGGTGTCGTCGCCCGGGTCGCCGACCGGGTGGCGGTGATGTATGCGGGCCAGTTCGTCGAGGAGGGCACGGCGCTGCAGATTTTTCAGGCGCCGACCCACCCCTACACCCAGGGGCTGCTGAATTGCATTCCCGTCCCCGGCAAGACCGCGCGGGGCGCGCATCTGGGCACGATCCCCGGCATCGTGCCATCGCTGGTGGGCCGGATGCCGGGCTGCCATTTCGCCGAACGTTGCCGTTACGTGACCGATGCCTGCCGTGCGGATGCCATCGCCTTGCGTGACGCGACCGAACCCGGCCACCGCTATCGTTGCGTGCTTTCACCTGAGGAAACCGCCGCCCACAACCAGATGGAGACGGCGCAATGAGCGGCGAGGCGGTGATCGAGGTCCGGGACGTCACTCGCACGTTCATGATCTCTAGCGGCTTCATGAAGCCGAAGCGGCCATTGCACGCGGTCAACGGCGTCAACCTGCGGGTCGAGCGCGGTGAGGTGATGGCGCTGGTCGGCGAATCCGGTTGCGGCAAGACCACGCTGGCGAGGATGATGATGGGCCTGCTGCCACCCAGCCAGGGGACCATCGAGCTGGGCGGCAAGCCGATCTCGACGCTGGACCGGATGACGGTGGCGCGCACGGTGCAGCCGATCTTCCAGGACCCCTATTCCTCGCTGAACCCGCGCAAGACCATCGGCTCGATCATCACCCTGCCGCTGCGCGTTCAGGGCGACCGCGATCCGGCTACCTGGGAGAAGCGGGTGCACGAGATCATGGAGCTGGTCGGCCTGCCGCGCCGGGTGTTCAACAACTATCCGAACCAGCTATCGGGCGGCCAGCGCCAGCGCGTCGCCATCGCGCGGGCCCTGATCAACCGGCCCAGGATGGTGATCTGCGACGAGCCGACCTCGGCGCTGGACGTCTCGGTGCAGTCGCAGATCCTGAACCTGCTGCAGGATTTGCGAGCCGAGCTGGGCCTGACCTATCTGCTGATCAGCCACAACCTCGCGGTGGTCGAGCACATCGCCACCCGGGTCGCGGTGATGTACCTGGGCCGCATCGTCGAGCAGACCGACACCGCCTCGCTGTTCGAGAGCCCCCGGCACCCCTATTCCAAGGCGCTCCTGAGTTCGGTGCTGACGCCCGACCCGACACTGGGCGTGCCCGACACCCACTTGGGCGCCAGCTTTCCGAACCCGCTGGAGATGCCCTCTGGCTGCACCTTCCATCCCCGCTGCCCCAAGGCGATGCCGCACTGCTCGCAGGTCGCCCCGCGTCCGATTCCGGCGCCGGGCGGCCATGTGGAATGCCATCTCTACGACGAAGGAGCCCCGACCTATGCCCAGTCGTGACCCCAATCGTGAGGGCGCCATCGCCCGCGCCACTGATTATCTCGACAGCGGCGGCTTCGAGGCCGATCTCGCTCGCCGGGTCGCGATCCCCTCGGAGAGCCAGACCCCCGAGGGCCTGCCCCACTGCGCGCGCTATCTGGACCAGGAGATGGTCCCGGCCTTCGTGGCGATGGGCTTCGAGTGCCAAATCTTCGACAACCCGATCGAGGGCTGCGGCCCGGTGCTGCTGGCGACCCGGTTCGAGGCCGAGGGATTGGCGACGGTGCTGGGCTACGGCCACGGTGATGTCATCCGCGGGCTCGACGACCAGTGGACCAAGGGCGCCGGACCGTGGCAAACCGCGCGCGACCGTGACCGGCTCTATGGCCGCGGCACCGCCGACAACAAGGGCCAGCACACGATTAACATGGCGGCGATGCGCGCCGTGCTGGAGGCGCGGGGGGCTCTGGGTTTCAACGCCAAGTTCATGATCGAGACCGGCGAGGAGAACGGTTCGAGCGGCGTGCGCGAGATCATCGAGGCCAATATGGAGGCGTTCGCTGCCGACGTGTTCATCGCCTCCGACGGGCCGAGGGTGCGGGTCGACCGACCCACCGTCAGCCTGGGTGCCCGCGGAGCAGTGAATTTCGATCTGGTCTGCGAGTTGCGCGAGGGCGGGCACCATTCCGGCAACTGGGGCGGCGCGCTGGCCGACCCGGCGGCGATCCTGGCCCATGCCATTGCCACCATCATCAGCCAGAGAGGGCAGATTCAGATCAAAGAATGGCTGCCGCCGCCGATCTCCAACGCGGCGCGCGACGCGCTGAAGGGGGTGGAGATCGACGGCGGCCCGGCCGGCCCGCGGGTCGACCGGGACTGGGGCGAGCCCGGCCTGACCCCGGCCGAGAACGTCTACGCCTGGAACTCGTTCGCCATCCTCGCCATGCTGTCGGGCACGCCGGCCAGCCCGGTCAACGCCATCGCCCCCTGGGCGCGGGCGCATTGCCAGTTGCGCTATATCGCCGGGACGGACGTGGACGACATCCTGCCCGCGCTGCGCCGCCATCTGGACAATCACAGCTTCAGCCAGGTCGCGGTGGAACCGCCCCCGGCGGGCAACGCGGCAGGTTTCAGCGCCAGCCGGACGGAGCTTGACGACCCCTGGGCGCTCTGGGTCTGCCGATCGGTCGAGCGCTCGACCGGCCAGCCGCCATCGGTCATCCCGCAGATGGGCGGCTCGATCTGCAACGACCTGTTCACCGATCTGCTGGGCATACCCGCGATCTGGCTGCCCCATTCCTACACCGCCTGCTCGCAGCACGCCCCCGACGAGCACATCCTCATGCCGCTCTGCCGCGAGGCGCTGGCGCTGATGGCTGGGCTCTACTGGGATCTGGGCGACCGGCAAGTCGAGCATCCATGACTGGGCCTTGCGAGACGACCGGCGGATTGATCACCGCTCCCCAGCCCGAAGCGGTCGAGGCCGGGGCCGACGTGCTGCGCGACGGCGGCAACGCGGTCGATGCGGCGGTTGCCTGCGCCCTGGTGCAGACCGCCGTCGATCCGATCATGTGCGGCATCGCCGGCTTCGGTTCGATGCATGTCTACATGCCGGGGCAGGGGGACAACCAGGAGGGGCACCGCTTCATCGATTTCCACGGTCGCGCCCCTGCGGCGGCGCGCGCCGGGATGTGGGAGGACATCATCCTCGGCGAGGCCGAAGACGGGTTCGGCTTCATCCTCGAGGGTGCGGTCAACGAAATCGGCTACCAGTCGATCACCACGCCGATGACGCTCCGGGCGCTGGAGCTCGCGCTGACCCGTTTCGGCTCCCGCAGCCTGGCTGAACTGATCCAACCCGCCATCGCCTATTGCGAGGACGGGTTTCTGGTCCGCCCCCATGTCAGCGCGTTCTGGAACGAGGCGCCGGGTGCCGGGCGCATCGCGCATCGCGAGTTCCTGACCCGCAACCGGGTGGCGCGGAAGATCTATACCCGGCCCGATGGCGGCATCCATCGCCTCGGCGAGGTGGTACGCAACCCGGATATGGCCCGCACCTACCGCCGCATCGCCGAACACGGGGTGGAGGATTTCTACACCGGCGCCATCGCGGCCGAGATCGTCGACGACATGGCGCGGAACGGCGGTCTGCTCGCGGCCGCGGACCTGGCGGCGGTGAGCCCGGTCGAGGCCGAGCCGCTGTGGGGCACCTATCGCGGCCACCGGGTCGCCACCAACAACCCGCCGGGCGGCGGCGTGATGATCCTGGAGATGCTGAACATCCTGGAGAATTTCGACCTGGCCGCGATGGGTCACAACGCGCCTGAATACATCGCCACGGTATCAGAGGCGATGAAGATCGCCACCGTGGACAAGGACACCAGGCTCGGCGACCCGCGCTTCGTCGATGTGCCGGTGGCCGAACTGACCTCGAAGGACTACGCCAGCGCGATGGCCGAACGTATCCGCCGGGGCGAGAAGACCCATGTGCCCCGGCTGAACCCGGGCGGCGAGGAGTCGAAGGACACCACCCATGTCTGCGCCGTCGACGGCGCCGGCAACTGCGTCTCGCTGACCCATTCCATCGGCATGCCCTCGGGTGTGATCAGCGAGGGGCTGGGCTTCATGTACAACGGCTGCATGGGGGTGTTCGACCCGCGGCCCGGGCGGGCGGGTTCGCTGGCGCCGGGTAAGTCGCGGTTCACCGCGATGTGCCCGACGATGCTCTTTGATGATGACGGCCCCTGGCTGGTGATCGGCGCGCCGGGCGGCACCTACATCACCATGGGGGTGCTGCAGGGCATCCTGAACGCGGTCGATTTCGCCATGAGCGCGCAGCAGGTGGTCTCGGCGCCGCGCTTCTGCGCCACCTCGGACACGATCGACATTACCAACCGCATCCTGCGCCGCACCGAGGCCGCGCTGAAGGCGATGGGCTACCCGGTGCGGCGCTCGGCTTTGAGCTATCACTTCGCCGGCGTCCACGCGGCCCGGCGCACCGCCGCGGGCTGGGACGGCGGCGCCGATCCGGGGCGGGACGGGATGGCGTTGAAGGTGTGAGGCCAGGTTGCTCCAGCGTCTCGAACATCCGCCTCGGCAACAGCATCCGGGGCACCAGCGACGAGACCAGCAGGTGCTCGTCCAGCGTATGCGCCCCGTGGCCGTCGACCCCCAGACCGTCCAGGGTCTGCCCGGCGCGCTCACGCCAGAGGACCGATTGTCGCTGCATCGGGTCTTCAACAAGTTGCATGACTTTCTCGACCACGACGCGCTCTGCACCATGTGCGTCGGCATCGGACAGGGCATCGCGATCATTCTGGAGCGGGTTTGACGCCCGGAGAGGGGATCCGGGGAAGGAACGATGCCGGCGCAGATGGTGAAAACCGACGCTGACCGGGCCAAGCCCGTGGCCGAGATGGACGACCGCGAGCGCGCCTTGCAGGAGCGCATCGACGCCGGCATCAAGATCGAGCCGAAGGACTGGATGCCCGAGGGCTATCGCAGGACCCTGATCCGCCAGCGCCAGGGTTACGACGCGCTGGTCAAGCTCTGCCGCAAGGGCATGCGGGCGCAGCAGGAGATGGCGCAGGAGACGTTGAACCGCTGGCGCGGTGACGTTGCGGCGCTGTTGTCCGGTATCGGCCTCAGGGCCCCGTGATCCTTGGTCTTACTCCTTGGGCCGGAGATCGATGACCCGTTTGGCCTTGCCGAGCGAGCGCTCGACCGTGCCGGGGTCTCCGACCGCGACCCTGGTGCTGATACCGATCACGCTCTTGATGTGATGCGCCAGTTCCCCGGACGCGGTTTCGCGCGCCGCCGTGTCCTCGTGGCCCGGCGCGACCTCGACATTCACCGTCATCACGTCCATCCGGCCGCCGCGGCTCAACTCGATCTGGAAATGCGGCGCCAGGCCGGCGCATTTCAGGATCTGCTCCTCGATCTGGGTCGGGAACACGTTGACCCCGCGCAGGATGATCATGTCGTCCGAGCGCCCGGTGATCTTCTCGATCCGGCGCATCGAGCGCGCCGTGCCCGGCAGCAGCCGGGTCAGGTCGCGGGTGCGGTAGCGGATGATCGGCAGCGCCTCCTTGGTCAGCGAGGTGAACACCAGCTCC
>JACZTQ010000075.1 GCA_022573605.1 Pseudomonadota bacterium
CCGGCGCGGCGCGGCGCCCTGGTATAGACGCGGGCGATCTCGTGCCCGGCCGCGGCCAGCGCGCGGAGCGCCGGCAGGGCGAAATCGGGGGTTCCCATGAAGGCGAGGCGCATGGTCCGGCCTCCCCGGCGCGGGCGTTATTCGGCGGCGGTGCGGGTGCGGGCCCGCTCGCGCTTCAGCTTTTTCATCTTGCCGGTGATCATCTGGCGCCGGGTCGGGCTCAGGTAGTCGATGAACAGCTTGCCGCTGAGGTGGTCGATCTCGTGCTGCACGCAGGTCGCCTGGACGCCGTGGAATTCGCGCTCGATCTCGCGCCCGGCGCGGTCGAGGTAGCGCACCCGGACGGCGTCGGGCCGGGTGATCATGGCGTAGATCTCGGGGATCGACAGGCAGCCCTCCTCGTGCTCGTGGGCCGCCTCGGAGGACCAGGTGATCTCCGGGTTGGCGAGGCAGACCGGATCGGGCTCGTCGTCCTCGCCGGTGTTGCAGTCGATCACGAGGACCCGGCTCAGCACCCCGACCTGCGGCGCCGCCAGGCCGATGCCCGGCGCGCCGTACATGGTTTGCAGCAGGTCCGCCATCAGCGCCCGCACGGCGGCGTCGACCCCGGCAACGGGGGCGCAGACCTTCTTGAGGCGCGGGTCGGGGTGGATCAGGATGGGCCGGATCATGGCGCCCACCTAGGGCCTCCGGCGGCGAAATGCAAGCCGCGCGGCGCCCCGGCCAAGTCATGATCGACGGGGTGATTGACGGGGTGATTGACGGGGTGATTGACGGGCCGGGGGGCGGGACATACGTTGCGCCGCAACATTGCAATGCGCCAGCCAGTCACAGGAGTCCGCCCGATGAGCTTCACCCTCCAGCCCAGCCCCCCGGCGCGGCCCAACCGCTGCCAGTTGTTCGGCCCCGGCTCGCGCCCGGCGATCTTCGAGAAGATGGCGGCCTCGGCGGCGGACGTGGTCAACCTCGATCTCGAGGACGCGGTCGCCCCGGCCGACAAGGCGCAAGCGCGCAAGAACATCATCGCGGCGGTCAACGATATCGACTGGGGCGCCAAGACGCTGTCGGTGCGGATCAACGGGCTCGACACCGAATACTGGTACCGCGATGTCGTCGATCTGCTGGAGAACTGCGGCGAGCGGCTCGACCTGATGATGATCCCCAAGGTCGGCAACGCGAAGGACATCTACGCCGTCGATGCCCTGGTGAGCGCCATCGAGGCCGCCACCGGGCGCAAAAAGCGCATCGGCTTCGAGGTCATCATCGAGACCGCCGCCGGGCTCGCCCATGTCGAGGAGATCGCCGCCGCCAGCCCGCGGATGCAGGCGATGAACCTGGGCGCGGCCGACTACGCCGCCTCGATGGGCATGGCCACCACCGGCATCGGCGGCACCCAGGAGCGCTACTACATGCTGGAGAACGCCCGCCCCGATTCAGATGGGGACGGGGCCGAGCGCGCGATGCATTGGGCCGACCCCTGGCACTACCCGACGGTGGCGATCGTCGCCGCCTGCCGCAGCCACGGCCTGCTGCCGGTCGACGGGCCCTACGGCGATTTCTCCGACGACGAGGGCTTCCGCGCCCAGGCAAGGCGGGCGGCGACGCTGGGCATGGTCGGCAAATGGGCGATCCACCCCAGGCAGGTGGCGCTGGCCAACGAGGTGTTCACGCCGTCCGAGGAGATGCTGGCCCAGGCGCGGCGCATCCTCGAGGCCATGGAGAAGGCGCAGGCCGAGGGCGCCGGGGCGGTGACCCTGGACGGCAAGCTGATCGACATCGCCTCGATCAAGCAGGCCCGGGTGATCCTCGGCCAGGCGGAGCTGATCGCGTCCGGGGGGTAGGGCGCGGCTCGACGGGCAAAATTTGATCGGAAAACGCGCCAGCACTACCAAATCTCCACCTGTTGGCATATATTGCCAATCGGCTGAGGAGATTTCACATGGCAACCCGCAACGTCGTCCTGACCGACCACCAGGAAGAGCTTGTCAGCCAACTGGTCGGCTCGGGCCGGTATCAGAATGCAAGTGAAGCCCTGCGCGCCGGTCTTCGGTTGCTCGAGCGCGAGGAAATCGAACTTGCCGGGCTCAGGGCGCGGCTGGCCGAAGGCCTGCGCCAGGCGCATTCCGGTGAGTTCGCGGACGGCGACGGCGAGGCGGCGATCCGGCGGGTGTTCCGAACGGCGCGCCAAGGCAACCGGTGAGCAAGCCCTGGCGTCTTACCAAGCAAGCCGAACGAAGCCTGATCGGGATTGCAATCTGGACCTTTGACACGTTCGGAGCCCGGCAGGCGGAACTGTACGAAGGCGAGCTCGTTGAGCGATGCCAGGCCATCGCTGATGGACATGCAATCACATATGACTGCAAAATCCTTGCCGGTGAAGCCACCGGGGACGATGTCGGGGACGATGTAAGGTTCGCGCGGGCGGGGGAGCATTTCGTGGTGTTCGTGGAATTCGCGGAGGAGATCGCAATTCTTGATTTTTTGCACGGCAAGAGCGACCTCCCGAGACGAATTGCGGACCTGACATCGAGGCCATGACCTGTTGAATTCAAGACTGGATTGCCGGGTCAGAGCCTGCCCCGGACTTGATCCGGGACCCACGGCTGTCCGGTTTGAATCCGTCGCCCCATGATAACTCTCTGAAATAACGCTAATATTGGCCGCCTTGGGCAATTTGGATGGACCTTTTCCGTCATCGCCGGGCTTGACCCGGCGATCCAGGCTTTGCCGGATCTCCACTCGGACTGACGCTGGAAAGTGAATGAAACCAGCGCCCTACTGGATTGCCGGGTCAAGCCCGGCAATGACGGCAAGGTGGGCGCCGGGCGGGAAGCGGTGCGAACCGCATGAAACCGGACAGCAGTGGGTCAAGCCCGGCAAAGGCCAAGAGAAAACCGGCTCTACCCGAACGGATATCGCTGTCGCGGAGGTCGTCGGGGCCGGGCGGGCCCGGCCCCTTTGGACTGGTCAGCGGGGCCGGGAGGCAAATCCCCCCGGCCCCGCGCCCCACCCACCTCAGACGAAATCGAACTGGCTTGCGCCCAGCAGGCCGAAATCGATTCCGGTTAGCAGGATCACGTCGCCCGCCCCGTAGGCGATCGCCGCGTCGCCGCGGAAATCCGCGATCGCCAACTCGGCGAAGCTGGAGATCACGCCGTCGAAACGGATCAGATCCTCGATCAGGTCGAAGTTGTGGATGCGGTCGATGCCGTCGCCGGCGCCGAAGACGAAGATGTCGAACCCGCCATGGCCCTCGAGCACATCGTTGCTGGCGCCGCCCCGGATCACGTCGTCGCCGCCGCCGCCGCGGATCATGTTGACCCCGGCGTCCCCGGTCAGGATGTCGGCGAAGGGCGAGCCCCAGAGGAACTCGATGCCGCTCAGGGTGTCGCCCTGGGCGTCGCCGCCGAACCCGGTGCCGGCGGCGAGATCGACAACGACCCCGGCGCTCGAATCGTCGTAGCGCGCCCAGTCCATGCCGTCGCCGCCGCTCAGCACGTCGGCCCCGGCGCCGCCCCACAGCTCGTCGCCCCCGACGCCGCCCACGATGGTGTCGTTGCCGGCCTCGCCGTGGAGCACGTCGGGCCCGGCGCCGCCATCGATGAAGTCGTCGCCGGCGCCGGCCATGATCAGGTTGCGGGCCGCGTCCCCGGTCAGGCTGTCGGCAAAATCCGAGCCGCGGACGTTCTCGATCGAGGAGAAGGTGTCGCCCGCCGCCTCGCCGCCGGTGCCGCCGGTGACCAGCGACAGGGTCACGCCCTCGGTGGCGGTGTTGTACTGGGCCCAGTCGCGGGCGACGCCGCCGATCAGGGTGTCGGCGCCCGGGCCGCCGCGCAGGATGTCCCGGCCGAAGCCGCCGTCGATGATGTCGTCGCCGGCGCCGCCGAGCAGGAAATCGTGCCCCGAGCGGCCGGAGATGATGTCGTTGCCGCCCTCGCCGAAGATCTTGTTGTCGAAGTTCGAGCCGGTCAGGTCGTCGCCGAACTCCGAGCCCGAGATGTTCTCGATGTTCAGGAAGGTGTCGCCGGCGGCGTCGCCAACGGTGCCGGTGCCGGCCACCAGGCTCAGGGTCACGCCCGCCGCCGCGCCCACGTAGCGCACCCAGTCGTCGCCGGCGCCGCCGTCGAGCACATCCGCCCCGGCGCCGCCGAACAGCGCATCCGCGCCGGCGCCGCCCTGGAGGGTGTCGGCGCCGGCCCCGCCGTAGAGCAGATCGTTCCCGGCGCCGCCCCCCAAGGTGTTGGCCCCGGCGATGCCCCTGAGGATGTCGTTGCCATCGTTTCCGACCAGCAGGTTGTCGGCGGCGTTGCCGGTCAGCCGGTCGTTGCCGCCGCCGCCGATGGCCTGCTCGATGGTGGCGCCGTAGGCGATGGCGACGTTGTTGGTCATGAAGCCGACCGACGAGAACGCCCCCTCGCCGAGGTCGATCACCTGGTCGGTGTCCCAGCCCGAGGCGTCGATGCGGTCGATGCCGCCGGCGTCCCAGATCGCGATCACCGGGTTGATGTTGACGGTGAAATCGAAGGCGTCGTGCCCGGCGGTGCTGTTGAAGCCGTAGATCGTGTCGCCGGTGCGGGTCGTCAGGTCGGCGCCGTAGATTGCCTGCAGCGCCAGGATGTCGTGCAGCAGCGGGGTTGCCGCGTAGGACCAGCCGTTGGTGCCGATATGGTCGGTGCCGCTGCCGTCGGCGCCGGCCAGGAAATAGGACTGCACGGTGTATTGCTGGGTGTCCTGCTGGTGGGTGGCGTCGAGCTCGTAGCTCGCGCTGCCGTTGTAGCCGCCGGGATGGGTCAGCCCCAGGGCATGGCCGATCTCGTGCAGATAGGTCTCGATGGCGTAGCCGCCGAGATAGAGGTCGCTGTCCTCGTCCTGGCTGGTCCAGCCGCTGGCCAGCCAGACATCGGCGTCGGCGAACTTGTATTGCGAGCGCGGCGCGTTATCGACCAGCCAGTAGGAAAACGCGGCATAGGTGGAATTGCCGGTGTTCGACGAATAGTTGAAGGTGATATGGGCGCTGGGCCAGTCCGCCAGCTCCAGCAGATCGACCGCGATCAGCTCGTCGTAGAGCTCGAAGGCCTCGCGCGCGGCGGCCTGCATCGCCAGGGTCATCGCCAGGTAGCCCGACATCTCGTCGGTATAGTCCGGGTGGGTCGGGTCGATCTGCCCGGTGGCGATCGAATAGGTGATGATATCGACCGACCAGGCAACCGATGGGGCGGTGCCGTCCTGGGTCGTCAGGGCGGTGACGATCTGCCCGGAATCGTAGACCGGCTTGGGCACGGCGATCTCCTGGATGGGTGGCCGTTCTGCCCACGTCTTGCACCTGCGACGGCATTGCGGGCCGCCGGCAACGATCTCGGCAAAGACTATGGCCTAACGGTTAGAGCAAACCTAAGAAGTAGCCTTAACGGCGCGTCAATTACGCTGCCGGCGGGCGCTGGTTGCGCCCGGTAGGGTGGACAATCATGTCCACCCTACCGGGCGGCGCCGCGTTGCCTGGTAGGGCGGACATGATTGTCCGCCGGCGCCGGGCGGAACTTGCTCTGGCCGGGCAAATGCCATAGTCCGGCGCGACGGCAATGTTACGGGGCGGACCGGGATGCAGACTTATCTCGATTTCGAGAAGGGACTGGCCGAACTCCAGGGCAAGGCCGAGGAATTGCGCGCCATGGCGCGCCAGGACCCCGGGATGGAGACCGGCACCGAGGCCGACCAGCTCGACCACAAGGCCGACGAGATGCTGCGCGAGCTCTACAGTGAGCTGACCCCGTGGCAGAAATGCCAGGTCGCGCGCCACCCGAACCGGCCCCATGCCGGCGACTATATCGAGGCCCTGTTCAGCGAATACACCCCGCTGGCCGGCGACCGCAATTTCGCCGACGACAGCGCGGTGATGGGCGGGCTCGCCCGGCTCGCCGACCGGCCGGTGATGGTGATCGGCCACGAGAAGGGCTCCGACACCAAATCCCGGCTCGAGCGCAATTTCGGCATGGCCCGGCCCGAGGGCTACCGCAAGGCGGTGCGCCTGATGGAACTGGCCGACCGCTTCGGCCTGCCGCTGATCACCCTGGTCGATACCCCGGGCGCCTATCCCGGCAAGGGCGCCGAGGAGCGCGGCCAGGCCGAGGCCATCGCCCGCTCGACCGACATGTGCCTCCGGCTGCACGCCCCGCTGATCTCGGTGGTGATCGGCGAGGGCGGCTCCGGGGGTGCTGTCGCCTTCGCCACCGCCAACCGGGTGATCATGCTGGAGCATGCGATCTATTCGGTGATCTCGCCCGAGGGCTGCGCCTCGATCCTGTGGAAGAACGCCGACAAGATGCGCGAGGCCGCCGCCGCGCTGCACCTGACGGCGCAGGACCTGCTGCAACTCGGCGTCGCCGACACCATCGTGCCCGAGCCGCTGGGCGGCGCGCACCGCGACCGGGCGGCGGCGATCGCCAGCGTCGGCGAGGCGATCGAGGCCGCCCTGACCTCGCTGGGCGGCCTCTCGCCGGTGCAGCTCCGGGGTCAGCGGCGCGATAAATACATCGGCATGGGGGCGAAGCGGCTGGGCTGAGGGGCGGCGTGCGTGGGGGATGCCGGCGGCCCGCCGCGATGACCCCTGCCCGCGCGCCGCGCCCGGCGGCGGCGCTACGGCCCTCTCCCCCGGCCCCTCTCCCACAGGGAGAGGGGCGTGCGCCGAGATTGCTTCGGCGGTGTCTTCAGGGGCCGATCGTCAGGCAGCCGGCGCAGGTCGCGTTCACGCCGCCTTGCAGGGTGACGACCAGGTCCCAGACCCGGGGCCTTTTCGGGCCGCCGCTGTTCCCGGAGACCACCGCAGTCAGGGTCTGGGCGTCAATCATCGCGACGCTGGTCGCGCGCGGCGTCGGGCCGGACCCGTTCCGGAAGGTCACCGTCGGGACACCGGCAAAGCCGGTTCCGGTGATCGTCACCAGGACGCCTCCAGGCAGCGCGCCCCGGCTGATCGAGCCCGGGCTGACCGCGTCCACGCTCAGCAGTGAGCCGGCCTCGACCACGTTCACCGTGCGGCTCTCCTGGCCCACATTGCCGGCCACGTCGCTCACCGTGTATGTGATGACCTGGGCGCCCGTCGCCGAGGTGTCGATCGGCAGGCCGCTGACCGCGATCCCACCGGTTACATCGCCGTCGACCAGGTCCGCGGCGGTCGCCCCGGCATCCGAATAGACCTCGCCCACCACGACGCTGGCCGGATTGTCGCCCAGCACCGTGACTGCGGGCGCCGTGGTGTCGCCGACGGTCACGTTCTGGGTGTCGCTGGCCGCGTTGCCCGAGGCGTCGGTCGCGGTCCAGGTCACCAGGGTCACCCCGACCGGGAAGAAAGCGGGCGCGTCGTTGGAGACGCTCGGCGACGGATCGATGAGGTCCGTGACCGTTGGCGTCCCCAGCGCCACCGCTGTCCCCGGCCCGGTCGCCTCGGCCTCCACATCGGCCGGCGCGGTGATCACCGGCGGCGTGACGTCGAGCGCCAGCACCAGCACCGACACGCTGTCGTTGCCAGGCTGCGAGGCGGAATCCATCACGCTCGCCGTCACCATATGCGCGCCCTCCGAAAGCGTCGCGGCGATGCTCGCCGACGCGCCCAGCGGTCCATCGATATCCGAGGCCCAGGACAGCCCGGCGGCGAGGTTGGAGTCCTCGTCGGTCACCGTCGCCGAGAACACCAGTTCGGTCCCGACCTCGACCGTGGTTCCGCCGGCCGGTTCCATGATCGCGACCTCCGGCGGCTGGTCGGCGGGTGGACCGGCCGAGGTCACATGCAGCTCGTAGACGGTCACCGTATCGGTGCCGCCATTGCCGGCCGTGCGGTCGCTGTCGACCACCCGCACGACGACGGTTCCGTCGGTGTCGTTCGGCAGCGCGACGGTCCATTCCCGCACCCCGCCACCGTTCAGCAGCGTGCCGAGCGGCAGCGCCGGGCCGCCGTTGACGGTATAGCTGAAGACGAAATCCTCGTCGTCGCCGTTGGCCGGGGCGGAGGCCCGCAGATAGAGTTCCACCGTGGCCGAGGGCACGACGCCCGGAATGGTCCAGCGATGGTCCAGTTCGCTCACCTGGCGGCTCGGCTTGCCACCCTGATGCTGCTCGCGGAGCTGCTCGGACCCGGCCGAGGCCTGGGTGTCGAGATAGGAACCCGACAGCACCGACCCGGTCATGGAGATTTCGCTGGTGGCGACCGCCACCACGGGGGCGCTGACGTCGATCGCCGGGGTGGCGGCGGTCTGGACCGTTCCGGCCCCGTTATAGAGCTCCAGCTTGTAGGCGTAACTGCCGTTGGCGAGGTTGTTGTCGCTGAAGGACACGCTGTCGCGCGGCAGGTTGGCGCGCAGCGCGAAGACCCCGCCGTTCACCGAGCGCATGACCCGGTAGCCGGCTTCGTTGGTCTCGGCGGTCGAGAGCGGATCGCTCCAGTCCAGGTCGATATTGACGTCATCGACAAGCAGCGCCATCAGGTCGATGGGTGCCTCGGGGGCTGCTGTCGAGACCACGTCCGGCGGCACGGTTCCCGAAATGTAATACTGGCCGATGCTGGCGTAGTCGGTGTAGCCGTCGCCCAGCGGATCGCCACGCCCGGTGCCCTTGATCTCCAGGTAGTAGCGCCCGGCGACGGTGACCGAATAGGTGATCCGCGCGTCCGTTTCGAGATCGGGATTGCTGGTCTGCAACACGTTGCCGAAATCGTCCAGCAGCAGCACTTCGAGGTCGAGGTTCATGCCGATATGGTTGCTGTTGGCGAAGGTCTCGAAATAGCCCGGCGTGATCGTCAGATCGATCAGGCCGACGCCGACATCGAGCGAGAAGAGATCGAGATCGGTGCGGTCCTCGACGATCCCCTTGTTGGCCAGATCGGCCGCCGCCGGGTCGCCGACGCGGCCCTGCGCCACCACGTTGACGCCGCCGGTCACCAGCAGCGGCGTCGCCGCGGGCAGGGTGATGTCCTCGTGGTCGTCGATGCGGTAGGGCAGGTAGACGGTGATCTTCTGCAGATCGTCCTCCTGGTTGTTGGCGCCGGCATACTCGCCCTTGCTCCACTCGGTCACGTCGCTGTAGTAGCCCACGCCCATGATCGGCGCCCATTTGACCGGGGCAGACCCGTGGCCGGTGTAGTAGCCGGTCGAGGAGGTTCCGTCATGGGCCAGGTAGAGGTTGTGGCCGAGCTCGTGACTGGCCGCCTCGGCGATGTTGTGGGCGCCGCCGACCCCGTCCAGGAACACCAGGCCGGGCAGCAGATAGGTGTTGCCGAAACCGCCGTAATAGGCCACGCCGCCGCAGCTGCAGTTGTAGATGGTGTTGCCGTTCTCGTCGGCCTTGCGGGTGACCAGGATGTGCCCGACATTGCCGTCGAACAGCGCCGGTTCCTCGGTCGTCACATCGACGTCGTAGGGCGCCAGATCCTCGGCCATGCGGCGCCAGACGTCGGCCACCACGTCGAGCTCGCTCGCCGACCAGGTCGTGGGTGAGCCATCGGTGTCGTAGGGTTTCATCGGATGCGAGGCGAAGCCGGAATTGTTGTTCCAGATCGTCCCGGTGACGTCATGGCCGTCAAAATCGATATAGACGGTCTTCGGCGCGCCGGGCTTGCTGTGCAGGGTGAAGGCGCCGGTCTCGGTGATCTCGGCCGGCGGCGGCGGCGCCTCGGCGCCTTCGCCGGCGGGCCATACCGGGTCCTCGAAGAACACCCCGCCGCGGCGGTCGACGCGCAGATAGGGCAGATCGCCGGCGGTGAACTCGCCGCCCTGGAGGACCGCCAGCGCGCGGCCCCGCGCCGGCGCGGGCAGCGCCTCGAGCGCGGCCCGGAACGGCCCGGCGGGCAGGTTCGCCACCGCCGCCGGGCGGCCCAGCCCGTAGGCGTTGCCCTGCTGCGCCGCCGCCGTGGTGGAAAGCGAAACCGCGACCGCCACGCCGAGCGCGGCAACCTTCAGCACCCTCGCCGGACGCAACGCCCGGCAATCCTCGAACGACATCTTGATCTCCCCTGCGCTCCCACGAACATCGCCGCGGCAATTCTCATCCCATGTGACTTCACACCATCGTTCAGGCGGAGTTATGGTAATTTTCCAGCAAGCTATCCTAATATACTCGGATTCTGCCTTGGAGTATAGTGTTTTCCAGTGCGCTTGCTTGAATGGCTTGCAATTGGAGCGAAGCATCGAAGATTTCCATAAAATTTACCATAGGGAATTCATACAACTTACTATAATTTTTCAGACTCTTGATACAACCATAACGTGATTTACTATAATGAAGGAGGTCTCGTGGCCCCGGCCCCGGTCGGGTGGCATCGCGGCCGGCCATGATCGGCCGGAGCGGGGTTCCGGATGCGGCCGGACGAGGCGGTGCGGGGGAAACAATTCAAATGGCGGGGGCGATTGGCTATGATCGCCGGGAAATTGCCTATGATCCGGGACACGCCGATCGAGGGAGGATGCAATGATCACGACGACGGTGGCGGGCAGTCTGCCGAAACCGGCCTGGCTGGCCGAGCCGGAGAAGCTCTGGGCCCCCTGGCGCCTGGAAGGGGCGGAACTGATCGAGGGCCAACGGGACGCGGCCCTGGCCTGGATCAAGACCCAGGAAGACGCCGGCATCGACATCGTCAGCGACGGCGAACAGTTCCGCAAGCATTTCGTCCATGGCTTCCTGGAGCAGATCGACGGCATCGACTGGGGGCGCATGACCACCATGGGCATTCGCGACGACCGTTACGACGCCCGGGTTCCGACGGTGACCTCCGCGGTGCGGCGCAGAGGGTCCGTGCATGGCGCCGGGGCGAAATTCTGCCGCGAGCGCACCGGCCACCAGCTCAAGTTCACCCTGCCCGGCCCGATGACCATCTGCGACACCATCGCGGACGCCCATTACGGCAGCCGTCCGGAGATGGCGATGGCCTTCGCCGGGCTGCTGAACCAGGAGGCGCGCGAGATCGAGGCCCTGGGCATCGACGTGATCCAGTTCGACGAGCCGGCTTTCAATGCCTTCATGGACCAGGTGCCGATCTGGGGCATCGACGCCCTGCACCGGGCCATCGACGGGCTGACCTGCAAGACCGCGGTGCATATCTGCTACGGCTACGGCATCAAGGAGAACATCGCCTGGAAAGCGACCCTGGGCGACGAGTGGCGGCAATACGAGGAATTCTTCCCGGCCCTCAACGCGAGCCGGATCGATCAGGTCTCGCTGGAATGCGCCGACTCGAAGGTGCCGATGTCGGTGCTTGGCCTGCTGGGCGACAAGGAGGTGCTGGTGGGGGCGATCGATGTCGCCAGCCTGACCGTCGAGACGCCGGAGAAGGTTGCCTCGACCCTGCGCGCGGCGCTGGAGTTCGTCGATCCGGAGCGGATCATCGCCTGCACCAATTGCGGCATGGCGCCGCTGCCGCGTCATGTGGCCGAGGGCAAGCTCAAGGCGCTGGGCGCCGGGGCGGCGTTGCTGCGCAAGGAACTGGGCGGTTGAGGGGCGTTTCAGGGTGACCAGCCGGTGATCCGGTCCGCGACAGCGTGGCCTGCGGCCCGGTTTGAAGGGAAGCCCCTTCAGAGCAAATTCCACCCAGGCCGCGCCGCTCAGGCGAATGCGCCATGCACCCACCAGGCGGGCGGCATTCCCTGGGGGGCGTGGAACAGCCAGAGGCGGGGCCCCTCGGCGGTCGCGACGCGCCAGTAGTCGCGCAGGCCGCCGCGCCAGCCGGGGTCGTCCAACCACCATTCCGGGGCCAGGCGCTCGGGGCCCTCGGCGGTGGCCAGCGTCAGCCAGCGGCGGC
>JACZTQ010000384.1 GCA_022573605.1 Pseudomonadota bacterium
GCGGATCGCGAGCCGGATCGCCGGGGTGGCGCTGACCCGGCCGGAGGAAACCCCATGACCGGGCCGGCGCTGGAGCTGGTCTGCCCGGCGGGCACGCCGGCATCGCTGCGGGCGGCGGTGGATGCGGGCGCGCACACGGTCTATTGCGGCTTTGCCGACGAGACCAATGCGCGCAACTTCCCGGGGCTGAACTTCTCGCGCGACGAGTTGGCCGCCGGGGTGGCCTATGCCCACCGGGCGGGCGCGAAGCTGCTGGTGGCGATCAACACCTTCCCGCGCGCCGGGGCCGAGGCGCTCTGGCACCGCGCCGTCGCCGATGCCGGGGCGGCGGGCGCGGATGCGGTGATCCTGGCCGATCTGGGGCTGCTGGCCCATGCCGCCGAGCGCCATCCCGGCCTGCGCCGCCATCTCTCGGTGCAGGCGGCGGCGGCGAACCCGGACGCGATCAACTTCTATGCCGAGAGCTTCGGGGTGAAGCGGGTGGTGCTGCCCCGGGTGCTGAGCGTCGAGGAAATCACCGCCATCAACCGCGACATCGAGGTCGAGACCGAGGTCTTCGTCTTCGGCGGGCTGTGCGTGATGGCCGAGGGGCGCTGTTCGCTGTCCTCCTACGCCACCGGGCGCTCGCCGAACATGCACGGGGTCTGCTCGCCGGCCAGCCATGTGGTCTATGCCGAGGAACGGGGCGAGCTGGTCTCGCGCCTGGGCGAGTTCACCATCCACCGGGTGGGACGGGATGCGCCGGCCCCCTATCCGACCCTGTGCAAGGGCTGTTTCATGGCCGGCGGGCAGACCGGCCATGTGTTCGAGGACCCGATCAGCCTCGACGCCGCCGAGCTGATCCCGCGGCTGGCGAAGGCCGGGGTGACGGCGCTGAAGATCGAGGGCCGCCAGCGCAGCCGGGCCTATGTCGCGGCGGTGGTGAAAAGCTTCCGCCGGGCCACCGACGCGATCGCCGCCGGGCGCCCGGCGCCGGCCAGCGACCTGGCCTATCTGACCGAGGGCCAGACCAGCACCGTCGGCGCCTACCGCAAGACCTGGCGCTGAACACGCGAAAGCAGGGGAGCCGAACGATGCGCCTGACCCTGGGCCCGGTGCTCTACAACTGGTCCGCCGAGCAATGGTCCGACTTCCATGCAAGGATCGCCGACGAGGCCCCGGTGGAGCGCGTGGTGCTGGGCGAGGTGGTCTGCTCCAAACGCCTGCCGTTCTACCAGGACCGCATCCCCGACGCCGTCGAGCGGCTCCAGCGCGGCGGCAAGGAGGTCGTGCTCGCCTCGCTCGGCCTGGTCACCCTGCCGCGCGAGCGCAAGATGCTGGCCGAGCTGGCCGCCTCCGGCCTGCCGGTCGAGGTCAACGACCTGACCATGCTGCGCTATCTGGAGCCGGGCACACCGTTCACCGTCGGCCCGCTGGTCAATGTCTATAACGAGGGCACGCTGGGCTTTCTCGCGGCGCGCGGGGCGACCACGGTCTGCCTGCCGCCCGAACTGGGCCTCGCATCGGTCGCCACCCTGGCCGCCGCCGGGGCGCGGCTGGGGGTGATCGAGGTCTGGGGGTATGGCCGCCTGCCGCTGGCGATCTCGGCGCGCTGTTATCACGCCCGCCTGGCCGGCCTGGCCAAGGATTCGTGCCAGTTCGTCTGCGACGCCGACCCGGACGGGCTGGCGGTGGAGACCCTGGACGGCCAGCCCTTCCTGGCCGTCAACGGGGTCCAGACGGTCTCGGAAAGCTGGGCCAATATGGCCGGCGATCTCGACCAACTCGGCGAGGCCGGGGTCGGCGCGCTGCGGCTCTCGCCCCACACCGGCGACATGGTCGAGGTGGCGCGCCTGTTCCGGGCGGCGGCCGATGCCCGGATCGGTCCCGACGAGGCGATTGCCGGGTTGGCGGCGCTGGCGCCCGAGAGGCGGTTCTCGAACGGCTTCCTGTTCGGCCGATCGGGCGCCGAGTGGAGCCATTGAGTCTGCGAGAGATTCCCGCCTGCGCGGGAATGACAGCCACGCGGCGAGCCTCCCTCCCCCCTTGTGGGCTTCGCAGGGGACCGTGGCCGCAGATGCGGCCGTAATACCAAGGATCACTGATAATGACCCATGGAGACGGCTTGCCAAGGTTTTCGGCCAGGAGCGCACGCGGCGGCGATGCGGGACATCGCAAAGCGGGCGCGACACCGCCCGGAACCTTGGCCGAAAGCCTTGGCAAGCCGCCGTTCCGGTCGCGCCGGCGGCCCGTCGGAGGGCGTCGGAAAGCCTTGACGATGGGCCGCATCGCCGGCAGCTTTCCTCCTACCCGACGGGCCGCCGGCGCGATCTCCATGGGTCATTATCAGTGATCCTTGGTATGACAGCGACGAAAGAGCTTCTCCATGAAGCGCAGGGCGGCAGGCGGATTGTCTTGCGCGATGTAGTCGCCGATGGCTTCGATTTCCGCCTCGACCGAAGGCGGGAACAAAACGCTAACCGGCATACTTCGAGATCAGGCGCTCGAATATTTCCCGCATGGGTTTGCCGCCATGCGCGGCGTAG
>JACZTQ010000076.1 GCA_022573605.1 Pseudomonadota bacterium
TCGGTCGCGCTGCTGCTGGCGGCCGCGGTGCTCGCTCGACGCGACGATGCGCTCGTGACGCCGGTCGCGGTCCACGTCAACCACCACCTGCGTACCGCGGCATCCGAAGACGAAGCATTCGTGATCGAGCTGTGCCGGCGGTTCGGCCTCGATGTGCATGTGCGGCACGTCCACCCGGATGGCCGACCCGGCAACCTCCAGGCGAACGCCCGGTCACTTCGTTACCAGGCGCTCGCGGCGTCGGCGCGGTCCGCCTCCCCCGGCCGATGCCGCCCCAGAACCGCCGCTCCGCACGTCAGCCCGACGACGCAGTCCTGGGCGCCGATCACCGTGAACCCCTCGGCCTCGAAAATCCCGGCCAGCCCGGAGAGCAGCCCGTCATCGCCCCGCGCCATCAGCGCCATGACCTTGCCCGCCAGCTTCACCGTCTTGGCGTCGGCGCGCCACGGCTTCAGGCGCGGGCGCTCCATCGCCCCGGCGAAAACCACATGGCCGCAGCCCGCCTCGCGCAGCGCCGCGAACAGCCGCCCGGCCTGCTCGAAGCGGTGCGCCTGGTGCGGATGCCCCTCGATCCAGGGCTCGACCTCGCCGGCAAACGAAATCACCAGATAGGGCAGACCAGCGGCGCAGCGATGCTCGGCGATCAGGCGCGGCAGCGCGTCGCGCCCGGCGATGATCGCGAGCTTGCCTTCGGGCCCGGCGCGCGGCGACCCCATGGCGGCCTCAACCTTCCCTGGGGGTGCAGAAATTGCGCGCGCTACCGGTGCCGATGAAGGCCACCACCTGCCGCACCGCCTCGCATTGGGCGTAGGCCTCGCCGGCCCGCGCCGCCTGCTCGGCCAGCGTGCCCTCGCCTTCGCCCTCGAAAATCATCCGGTAGGCGCCGCGCAGCGCATGGATGGTGTCGCGGCCGAAGCCGCGGCGCTTGAGCCCGACCAGGTTCAGCCCGCCCAGCTCGGCCCGGTTGCCGATCACCGAACCATAGGGGATCACGTCCTTGTCGACCCCGCTCATGCCACCGACCATCGCATGGGCCCCGATGCGCACATGCTGATGCACCGCCGACAGCCCGCCCAGGAAGGCGAACTCGCCGATCTCCACATGCCCCCCCAGGATCGCGTTGTTGGCCATCACCACATGGTCGCCGATGCGGCAGTCATGGCCCACATGACAGCCCATCATGAACAGGCAGTTCGACCCCACCCTGGTGTGCAGCCCGCCGCCCGCGGTGCCGGGGTTCATGGTGACATGCTCGCGGATCATGCAGCCGGCGCCGATCTCCAGCCAGCTCTCCTCGCCGCGATATTTCAGATCCTGCGGCTGGTGCCCGATCGAGGCGAAGGGCCAGATCCGGGTGCCCGCGCCAACGCTGGTGCGCCCGGCCAGCGCCACGTGGCTGACCAGCTCCACCCCCTCGGCCAGGGTCACCTGCGGGCCAACCGTGCAGTAAGGGCCAATGGTAACGTCCCCGGCCAGTCGCGCACCGTCCTCGACGATGGCGGTGGGGTGGATGGTCACGCCCCGCTCCCACCCCTGCGCTTGTCGTCCTTGTCGACGATCATGGCCGAGAACTCGGCCTCGGCGGCCAGCTTGCCATCGACCTTGGCCCGGCCGGCGAAGCGGAACACCATGCCCCGGCTGCGGGTCACCCGCACGTGCAGCTCCAGCAGGTCGCCGGGAACCACCTTGGCTCGGAAACGGCAATTATCGACGGTCATGAAATAGACCAGCAGATCCTGGTCGATCATGCCCAGGGTCTCGACCACCAGAACCCCGGCGGTCTGCGCCATGGCCTCGACGATCAGCACCCCGGGCATCACCGGCTCGGCCGGGAAATGGCCGCGGAAATACGGCTCGTCGATCGAGACGTGCTTGATCCCGATGGCGCTTTCACCGTTGCGGATCTGCTCGACCCGGTCGATCAGCAGGAACGGGTCACGGTGCGGGATCATGCGTTTGATCCGCTCAAGATCGGCGACTCCGGTCTCGGTCTCGGTGGCCTCGCTGGTCATTCCTGATCCCGCAAATCTGATTTCAGCTTGTTCTTTTCAATACCGCCGGGATGGCTCAGGTCAACCCTCAATCCCGCCACGACCTCCCGGCGGGCTCCTCGCCGGTCTACTGAAGCGCCGGTTCGCCCTCTGGCGCCGGTGGTTGGCCAGGGGACGGGGCGGGGGACGGGGCGGGAGCCAGCAACGAGCCGAGCTCGAGGTCGGGGATTGCCGGGGGCGGCACGGTGGCGTTGAAGCGGGCGATCACCGCATCGGTAACGTCGAGCGCCGGGTCCGAGGCCAGCACCTCGTCGGAGTTGAGGACGACGCTGGCGCCGTAAGCCTCGCGAACCTCCTCCAACAGCGGACCGAGAGCTTCGATCAGCTTCCGCCGCTCGGCGCGAAAGGCATTCTGCAGGGTGGTGGCATGTTTCTGGGCCGCGCGCCGCTGACGCCGGACCGTGCGGTCGAACGCGGCGACCCGGGCGGCGAACGCCTCGCGCTCCAGGGTCGGGCGCAAGCGGGCCAGCTCCTGCTCCTCGGCCGCCAGTTCCGCCTTGATCGCATCGATCTGGAGTTGCAACTCGGCGTTCAGTTCGTTCTCGGCCTTCAGCAGGGTGCGCGCATGGTCGGTGTCGTTCAGCAGGCGCTGGCGCGAGACAATGACAATGGCGGCCTCGCCGGCAGCGGCGCGGCCCAACTCCAAACCCGGCCCGAAACCCTGGCCCAAGCCCAGCCCCAACACCGCCAGCGCGATCGTCCGGCGCCGCGTCCAGGGTCCGGGACCTGGGGCGAGTGCGCCCATCCGGGCCTCAGAACCGGGTGCCGAGCGAGAGCCGGAAGAATTCGGTCTCGTCGAAGCTCTTCTTGATCAGCGGGAAACCAAAGCTGATCTGGAGCGGCCCGAGCGGCGTATCGAGGAACAGCAGTCCGCCGGCCGCGACGCGGATATCCGCGGCATCGGTGATCGAGGCGCCGCCGAACGTGGTGTCGTCGAGGCCGAACAGCGTGCCCGCGTCCATGAAGGCGCCGCCGAAGATGCCCAGCTCTTCCGGCAGGCCGATCGGGAACGAGAGCTCGAAGCGGGCGACGGTGTAATAATTTCCGCCCAGCGCATCGTCGGCCGTCAGGTCGCGCGGCCCCAGCCCCTCGTCGGCAAAGCCGCGGAAATTTTCGCCGCCGAGGAAGAACCGCTCGGTGATCCGGCTGTCCTTGCCGAAACTCAACAGCGCCCCGCCTTCCAGCTCCACGCTGGCCACCACCGCGTCGCCGAACAGCCCGTACCAGGTCTTGATCAGGCCGCGCGTCTTGACGAAGCGCGACGAGCCGCCAAACCCCGCGACCTGCTGGTCGACGGTGGCCAGATACCCGCCGGTCGGCTCCACCGGGTCATTGCGCTGATCGAGGGACAGCAGATAGCCCACCGACGACGTGATCCGCGAGCCTTTATCGCGCCTGATCACCGGCGACGCATTGGAATTGACGTCGATATCGTCGGTCAGGAACTCGTAGCGCAGCACCACGTCCAGATCCTCGGAAACCGGAAATCCGATCTGCGGGCTGAAACCGACGGAATTGACGCTGAAAGACGAGGTGTCGGTGCGGTCGTCCTGGACGAAGAAGAACCGCGAGCCGACCAGCAGTTCGCGGTCGAGGAAGCGCGGCTCGGTAAAGGTGAAATCATAGATCTGGGTATCGCCGGTCGCGGTGACCTGGATGTTCACCACCTGGCCGCGGCCGAGGAAGTTGCGCTCGGTGATCGCGATATTCCCGATCGGCCCGGAGCTGGACGAAAACCCGATGCCCAGCGACAGGCTGCCGGTGGATTGCTCCTGGACCTTGACCTTCAGCACCGCGCGGTCGTCGGCGCTGCCCGGTTCGGTTTCGATCTCGACCGACTTGAAATAGAGCAGACCGCGGATCTCGGCCCGGGACAGGCGGATCTTCCTGGTGTCGAAGGCATCGCCCTCGATCAGCGTGATCTCGCGCCGGATGACCCGATCGAGGGTCTGGGTGTTGCCCTCGATTTCGATCCTCTCGACGAAAATCCGGCTGCCTTCGACCAGCTCGAAGGTGATCGAGACGACCCGCTCCTCGGTATTCTTGTCGGCCTGCGGGCGGACCTGGACGAAAGCGAACCCCTTCTGCCCGGCCAGGTCGCTCAAATCGTTGGCGATGTCCTCGATCTCGGAGGCATCGTAGGTGTCGCCCTCCAGATCGTCGGGCAGCAGGGCGGCGAACTCTTCCCTGTCGAGACCGCGGGCCGTGACCACCACGGCCATCGGGCCGAAGGTGTATTTCTCGCCTTCGTCGATGGTGAAGGTGATGAAGAAACCCTCGCGGTCGGGCGCCAGCTCGGCGATCGCCGACAGGACGGTGAAATCCGCATAGCCGCGCCCCAGGTAGAACTGGCGCAACAGTTCCTTGTCGAGTTCCAGGCGGTCGGGGTCATAGACATCGGTCGAGACCAGAAAGTCCAGAATTCCGCTCTCCGAGGTGTCGATGACCTTGCGCAACTTGCGGTCGCTGTATCGCTCGTTGCCGACAAAATCGATCGAGTTGATCCCGGTGACCTCGCCCTCGTCGATCTCGAACACCAGGTCGACGCGGTTGTCGCTGCGCTCGATGATCACCGGCTCGACCCGGGCGCCGTAGCGGCCGGTGCGGCGGTAGATCTCGATGATCGCCTGGGCATCGGCCTCGGCGCCGGAGCGGGTGAACGGCAGACGCGGGCGCAGCTGGACGATCTGGCCCAGATCCTCGTCGGTCAGGATATCGTTGCCCTCGAAGGCGATCACGCTGATCGAGGGATTCTCGTCGACCTCGACAACCACCTCGGTTGGGCCGGGGTCAAGCCGGACATCGCGGAACAGACCGGTGTCGAACAGCCGGCGCACGGCGATGTTCAGGTCCTCGGCGGTGATCGGGCGGTCGGTGGGAAGCTGCATGTAGGAGAGGATGGTTTCGACCTCGATCCGCCGGTTGCCGCGAATCGTCACCCTCAACCCTGTATTCGGGCCGGTATCCGGGCGCAGGTCCGGCGCCGTCTGCGCCGCGGCCCCGGTTCCCAGGGGCTCCCAGGCGGGGCCGACAACGCCGCCGGACCACGGCACTGGGGCGAACAGCCCGGCAACGACCCCCAGCACCAGTGCGCGGCCCGCGCAAAGGCGCCAAATCGAAGTGGCAAATCGCATCCCGTCTCCTCCCCGGTCACGGTCCCCGATTAGCCGGGTTTCCCGCGCTCAGGCCTGTCCCCTCACATGCGAAGCGGTCTAGAGCCTCACCAAGTCATTATACGTCGCGAACACCATCAGCAAGAGCACCAGCGACAACCCGATCATCGTTCCGACCCGCATCCAGGCCTGGCCGACCGGACGGCCGCGAACCAGCTCGACGGCATAGAACATCAGATGCCCGCCATCCAGAATCGGGATCGGGAAAAGGTTTATCAGGCCGATCGAGGTGGACAAGAGGGCAATCAGCCAGACGAACTGGGAAAATCCCTTCCGGGCCGCGTCGCCGGAGATCTCGGCGATGCGAATCGGCCCGCCAAGCTGGCTGGTGTCGGCCCCCTTGAACACCATGTCGCCGATATAGATCATCGTGCCGGAGATGATGCGCCAGGTCTCGGACACGCCGATCGGCACCGCGCGGTAGATCGGCACCATCTCGCGCCTGGGCTCGAACCCGCCCAGGGCCGAGCCGCGAATGCCCAGGGTCGGCAGCAGGACATGCTCATCGGTCTCCGGATGCTGGCGCACGATCAGTTCGGGCACGAAGCGGAACACCAGATGCTCGTCCTCGCCCTCGCGCTCGATCACCACTTCGATCTCGGCGCCGTGGGGCTTGTCGGCCACGATCAGTTGCAACGCCCGGTAGGAGGTCACCGGCTCGCCGTCGATCGACACGAACACGTCCCCGGGCATCATCCCGGCCCTTGCCGCCGGCATTCCCGGCGTGACCTCCTGGATCCGGGGAACGCGGTGATAGCGCACCGTGATCTGGCGCACATCGCCGCCGCGCTCGACCACCGCGCTTTGCCGGTCGCCACTGGTGCGGGCCATGATATTGAGGATGTCGGCGAAGGTTTCAACCTCGCGCCCGGAGATCGACAGCACCCGGTCGCCGATCTCGAAGCCGACATCCTCGACCTCCTCGGTGCCGAACGAGCCGATCACCGGATCGCCGGACGGCTGACCGACGGACAGCACGATGCCGGTGAAAATCACCACCGACAGCAGGAAGTTGGCGCACGGGCCGGCCGCGACGGTCAGGGTCCGGCGCAGCAGCCCGGCATTGTGGAAGGCGGCCTTGCGCTCCTCCGGGCTCAGCTTTTCATCGTCGCCGCGCCCGGCGCTGGCCGGGTCCATGTCGCCGACGAAGCGCACAAAACCGCCCAGCGGCAAGGCCGCCACCTGCCAGCTTGTGCCGCGCCGGTCGGTCCACTTCCACAGCACCTTGCCAAAACCGATCGAGAACACCTCGGCCTTGATGCCGCACCAGCGCCCGACCATGTAGTGGCCGTATTCATGGACGAAGACGACGATCGACAGCACCACCAGGAATGGCAGCACGACCGCCAGGGTTCCGCCGATGATCGGTATCTGTGCAAGCAGTTCCATCGTTTTCCCTCTGCCCCATCCTATCAGGCCGCGAAGCGTTTCACCAGTTCAAGTGCGACCCGGCGCGCCTCGGCGTCGACCGCGAAAATATCGTCCAGATCGTTGGCCTCGGGCAGCCCGTCGAGGCGCTCCATCGCCTGCTCCACCAGCGCCGCCATGTCGAGGAATCCGATCCGGCCGGCGATGAAGGCGTCCAGCGCCACCTCGCGCGCGCCGTTCAGCACGCAGGGCGCGACCCCGCCGCGCGCCATCGCCGCCCGGGCGAGGCCGAGCGCCGGGAACCGCTCCGGGTCCGGCGCCTCGAAATCCAGCCGCCCCAGGGCGGCAAAATCGAGCCGCTCGACCGGCAGTTCGGGGCGCTCCGGCCAGCACAGCGCATAGCCGATCGCGACCCGCATGTCGGGCGGGCCGAGATGGGCCAGGATCGAGCCGTCGCGGAACCCGACCATGGAATGGATGATCGACTGGGGATGCACCACCACCTCGATCTGTTCCGGCTCGACGCCGAACAGATGCCGGGCCTCGATCATCTCCAGGGCCTTGTTGAACATGGTCGCCGAATCGATCGAGATCCGGTCCCCCATCGACCAGTTCGGATGGGCCACCGCCTGGGCCACCGTCACGCCCGCCATCTCGGCCCGGCTGCGGTCGCGGAACGGCCCGCCCGAGGCGGTCAGGATCAGCCGCTCGATCGGGCAATCGCGCTCGGCGCAGGTGAGCTGGAAGATCGCGTTGTGCTCGCTGTCGACCGGCAGCAGGGTGGCGCCGGAGCGGCTCATCTCGGCCATGAACACGGTCCCGGCGGCGACCAGGCACTCCTTGTTGGCGAGCGCGATGGTGGCGCCGGTGCGCGCCGCCGCCATCGTCGGGGCCAGCCCGGCGGCGCCGACGATGGCCGACATCACCCAGTCCACCGGGCGGCCGGCGGCCTCGATCAGGGCGCTCGCGCCCGCTGCCGCCTCGATGCCCGACCCGGTCAGTGCCGCGCGCAGCTCGTCGAGGCGCCCCGCGTCGGCGGTCACCGCGACCCCGGCGCGCAGCCGCCTTGCGGCATCGGCCAGCCCGGCGATGTTGGCATTGCCGCTGACCGCGACCACCTCGAAGGCGTCCAGGCCGACGGTTTCGATCACCGCGGCGGTGTTGGCCCCGATCGATCCGGTCACCCCGAAAATACTGATCCGCCGCTTGCCCATGCCTATACCAAGGATCGCCGATAATGGCCCATGGAGATCGCGCAGGCGACCCGTCGGGTAGGAGGGAAGCCGCCGGCGACGCGGCCCATCGTCAAGGCTTTCCGACGCCCTCCGACGGGTCGCCGGCGCGACCGGAACGGCGGCTTGCCAAGGTTTTCGGACTTCGTCGCGCACGCTTTACGATGTCCCGCATCGCCGCAGCGTGCGCTCCTAGCCGAAATCCTTGGTAGGCCGTCTCTATGGGTCAATATCAGCGATCCTTGGTATTACCAGACAAAAATCGTCGTTCCGCGCCACCAGGTGATCAGCGCAACCGCCAGCACCGCCGCCGCCAGACCGTCGAAACGGTCCAGCGCGCCGCCATGCCCGGGCAACAGCCGGCCCGAGTCCTTGACCCCGAAATGGCGCTTCAGGGCCGACTCGGCAAGGTCTCCCCCCTGCGACAGCACCGCAACCACCACCGAAACGGCGGCGACCTGCGGCAGATTGGTGCCGGTGCTGGCCCAGCTGAACAGCCCGCCCAGCCCGGTGGCCAGGACAACCCCGCCGCCCACTCCGGCCCAGGTCTTCTTCGGGCTGACCCTCGGCCACAGCTTCGGCCCGCCGATCAGCCGCCCGGCGAAATAGCCCCCCACATCCGCCGCCGCGACCACCAGGAAGACCCAGAGCGCGATATTGAACCCGTGCGGCTCCATCGCCCTCAGATAGAGGAATCCGATCCCGGCCGCGCCGATATAGGCGCCGCCGGCCAGGCCCCAGCCCATCGCCCGGCGCCGGCCCGCCGCCAGGTCGGCCACCGCCGCCGCCGCCAGCGACCACGCCAGCCAGGCAAAACCGGCGGGCACGGACCAGAGCTGGGCCACCGCCACGCCGCCGACGACGCCGGACAGCAGAAAAGTCGCGGCACCGCTCCCGCCCCGCGCCGCGCCCCCGTTCAGCGTGCCCCCGTTCACTGTGCCCCCGTTCATTGTGCCCCCGTTCACTGTGATCGAGCGGAACTCCCAGATCATCGCCCCGCTCATCAGCGCGATCAGCCCCATGGTCCAGACGCCGCCGAGCCAGACCAGCGTCAGCCCCACCGCGGCGGCGCCAACGGCGGAGACGATCCTGATCTTCAGGTCGGCAAAACGGCTTGCCGGTGGGCCGGAGGGGGGTGTTGCCATGCGCCCCGCCCGCCGGTCAGCCGCCGGCGGCGCCGTCAACGGCTATGGCGCCGAAGCGGCGCTCGCGATTGGCGAAGCGGTCGAGCACGGCCGCGAACAGCTCCGGCGTGAACTCCGGCCAGCACTCCTCGACGAAGGCATACTCCGCATAGGCCGCCTGCCAGAGCAGGAAATTCGATATCCGCTGCTCGCCGGAGGTGCGAATCACCAGGTCGGGATCCGGCACCCCGGCGGTGTAGAGCGCGCCGGCAAACTCGTCCTCGCCGATCTCGCCGGGCGCCAGCCGGCCCGCCGCGGCCTCGGCCGCCAGATGCCTTGCCGCCCGCACCAACTCCTTGCGCGAGCCGTAGTTCAGCGCGATCTGCAACAACAACCGGTCGTTGCCGCGGGTGCGCTCCTCCATCTGGGCCATCACCCGTTGCAAGTCGCCGGGCAACCCCTCGCGCTCGCCGATGAACCGCACCCGCACCCGCTCGTGGTCGAGATCCTCGACCTCGCGGATGATGTAGCGTTTGAACAGCCGCATCAGCACCGAGACCTCGTAGTGCGGACGGCGCCAGTTCTCGGTCGAGAAGGCGAACAGGGTCAGGATCCCGACCCCCAGATCGGGCGCCGCGCGGATGATTTCGCGCACCCGGTCGACGCCGCGATGGTGCCCGAAGGTGCGCGGCTGGCCGAGACGCTCCGCCCAGCGGCCATTCCCGTCCATGATAATCGCCACATGACGGGGCGCGGCCCCGCCGGCGACCCGGCCGGTGATGCGGCCGTCCTCTGTCTGAAAGTTGCTCAATGCCAGTTCCCTCGCTCTCGATCTCGCCTGTGTCCGGCGCGAACCCACCCCTTTGAATATTTCTTCCTCGGCCCAAGTCCGGATCCTCAGACCTGCATGATCTCTTCCTGTTTCGTCGCCAGGGCCTCATCGACCCTGGTGATCGCCGCGTCGGTCAGTTCCTGGATTTCGTCGTGGTACAGTTTCTGCTCGTCTTCCGACATGCCGTCGGCGTTCGCCTTCTTGATCTGGTCCATGCCGTCGCGGCGCACGTTGCGGACGGCGACCTTCGCGCCTTCGCCATACTGCCCGGCAACCTTGGTCAATTCACGGCGGCGCTCCTCGTTCAGCTCCGGGATCGGCAGGCGCATCAGCGTGCCCTCGACCACCGGGTTGATGCCGAGGCTGGAGGTGCGCAGCGCCTTCTCCACCGCGCCGATCAGCGAGCGGTCCCAGACATTGACGGTAATCATCCGCGGCTCCGGCACGTTGATGGTGGCGCACTGGCTCAACGGCATCGTGGTCCCATAGGCGTCGACGTGGATCTGATCGAGCATCGCCCCCGAGGCCCGCCCGGTGCGCAAGGTGGCGAACTCGGACCTCAGCGCGCTCAGCGCCCCGTCCATCCGGTGCTCCAGATCGTCGAGATCAATCTCCAGGTCATCCGTGGACATCACTCTCATCCCGTTCTTCTTAACCAAGCCTTAACCCGCCGGCCTAACCTCGGCCGGACCGACCACCGTATAGCGCCCCTCGCCGAACAGAACCCGGGTCATCGCGCCATCCTCGCGCAGCGAGAAGACCACGATCGGCAGGTTGTTGTCGCGCGCCAGCGCGATCGCGGACGCATCCATCACTTTGAGGTGCTTTGTCAAAACCTCGTCGTAAGAGACTTTATCATAACGTACTGCATCGGGGTTTGTCTTGGGGTCACTGTCGTAGACGCCATCGACCTGGGTGCCCTTGAACAGGGCGTTGCAATCCATCTCCATCGCCCGCAGCGTCGCCGCCGTGTCGGTGGTGAAATAGGGATTGCCGGTGCCGGCGGCGAATATCACCACCCGGCCCTTTTCCAGATGCCGGACGGCGCGGCGGCGGATGTAGGGCTCGCACACCGTGTCCATCGGAATCGCCGACTGCACCCTGGTGTGGACGCCGACCCCCTCCAGCGCCGACTGCATGCCGAGCGCGTTCATCACGGTGGCCAGCATGCCCATGTAATCGGCCTGGACGCGCTCCATCCCCTGGGCCTCGCCGACCAGGCCGCGGAAGATGTTGCCGCCCCCGATCACCATGCAGATCTGGATGCCCTGCTGGTGGGCCTTTTGCACTTCGCCGGCGATGCGGGTCATGGTCGGCGGGTGCAGGCCGAATCCCTGATCCCCCATCAGCGCCTCGCCGGAGATCTTCAGCAGCACCCTTGGGTAGAGCGGCTTGTTCTGGGTCGCCTCGGCCAGTTCCTGCATTGCGCGACTCCCCCTGCTCGCTAGGTTGCGCGCAAAATGTCGGAAACCGGGTCGGGATGCAAGGGTGGCGCCTACACCGCCGGGTAATCGACCCGCTGGCGCGGCTCCGGCCGCCGCATCCAGTCCCGGCAGCCCTCGTCGAAACGGCGCGCACCGGCCTCGGCGATCGGAACCACCTCGCCCTTGATCCAGGCGGCGCCCTTGGACCAGTCGATCGCGTCGCTCATCTGCTCCTCCGGTGTCTCCAGCGGCGGGCCTGACTGACCCCTCCCCCCAGTGCAACACCGTCCCCTCCCCCCGCTGGGGGGAGGGTTAGGGAGGGGGTGTGCAGCGCTGCCGCCCGCCTCAAGGCTCGCACGGTGTCGGCTTCATCTCCAGATGCAATTCATCGCCCTCATAGGGATGCGCCCGCGCCAGTTCCTCGTCGAACTCGATTCCCAACCCCGGCCCGGTCGGCGGGATCACATAACCCTCCTCCCA